>JANORH010000370.1:0-2468 GCA_031415215.1 Alphaproteobacteria bacterium
GTCCGCGGGACCCATCCCTCCACTCGCGCACGCCTCGACATGGGTCCCGCGGACAAGCCGCGGGATGACGAGCCATATTGATTCCGCGATTGCGCCGTTTGCGCTAGGGGTCAAAACCTGACGCTTTGGTCCGGGCGGTCCGGTGGCGTGGCTGTTGATCGAACGTCCGGATCTGGGCCGGAAGTCAACGGTGAGAATCGACCCATTGCAGACCCACGGCCTGCAAGACAGAGGCTGCTTCAATCCGGTCCATCAACCGGAAACCGACGTGCTCTCGACGCGGCGTGGTGCGGAAGTAGCAGTCCCAATAGCTGGTCACGCGTGCGCGGGTCAGGTGGATGAAATCGGGATTGGCCCTGACGAAGGCCGCTAGGTTATCGGGGAGGTGTTGTGAAAACGCCTCGTCAATCTGCTCGACTATCTCGACGACGTATTCGCCGACGAGGCGCACGATGAACGGCACCGCCCACGGCTCGTCCAGCAGGAGGACCTGCTCCAGTGCGCGCTGTCGGACAAAGCCGTTGTGGTGGCGCGTAAGGAGGCAAGCGGCGGCGTCGCCATCACCAATCAGTGCGCGCCGACTATCGGCGTACAACCGCTCAGGTATCGCGATGCACTCATTTCCAACCGTGACACTAAAGCTGTAAGTAGAAAGCGTCGCCCCCTCCGCTGCTAAGCTGTTGGCAAGGCCTTCCACTTCCCCCGCCATGGTGGACGGAAACGCCCTGGTGATACGTTCGGAGAAGTCCATCGTGCGAGCTTAGCCGTGAGCGTTGGAGATGTCTGCAATCCCCCCATCCCTGCTGTTCGGAATGTCCGCTCGTGGCGATGCTGCAAACACAATCCACGGTCCTGCCTGCCCATGGCCGCGTGGGTGCCGCGCGTCGGATTCATTCCACTGGCGGCTCAGCCTTACGCCACGACAGATCGCTGACCTTGGGTCACGCGAAACTGGATGTATCGTAGGTCGAACCCCTAACCGGAGAGGACGCCATGGCGGACTTTGGAGCCGACGTCGAACTTGAAACCTTCCGTGGCGAGGCGCGTGCCTGGCTGGACGCGAACTTCCCCAAATCCCTGAAGGGCAAGGGCGGCATGATGGCCGCAGAGGTCGCCCCTTCCGGCGATCCTGAGCTGAATGCCTGGAAGACAGCCATCGGCGCAAAGGGCTGGGCGACCCCCACGTGGCCGACGGAATACGGCGGCGGCGGGCTGACCCCGCAACAGGCCCGCGTGCTGGGTCAGGAGATGGCCAAGGCTGGCGCGTTCAATCCGCTGATGTTCGGCATGGGTATCACCATGATCGGTCCGACGATCATGGACTACGGAACGGCGGAACAGAAGGCGACGCACCTGCCGCCGATCATCCGGGGCGAGGTGCAGTGGTGCGTGGGTTACTCCGAGCCGAACGCCGGCTCAGACCTGGCCGCGCTCCAGACCCGTTGCGAGGACAAGGGCGACCACTGGCTGATTAACGGCTCAAAAATCTGGACCAGCGGTGCGCAGGAATCGGCCTGGTGCGGCGCGCTGGTGCGGACCGACCCGACGGCCAAGAAGCATGAGGGGATCAGCTTCCTGTTGCTCGACATGAAGCAGGCAGGCGTCGAGACGCGGCCGATCAAGCTGATCTCGGGGTCCTCGCCGTTCTGCGAGACCTTTTTCACCGATGCCAAGGCACCCAAGGATGCGATCCTGGGCCAGATCAATGTCGGCTGGACGGTGGGCAAGCGCCTGCTGCAGCACGAACGGTCCAGCCAGACCGGGGCCGGCGGCATGGGTCGGCCGACCCCGCTGGAAGACATCGCCAAGGACTATGTTGGCGTCGACGCCGAGGGGCGTATTGCCGATCTCGATCTGCGCAGCCGGGTGACGCAGCACCTGATGGACGGTCGCATCCACGGCCTGACGCTGGCCCGCGCGGTGGCGGAATCCAAGGGCGCGTCTGGTGCCACCAACGCCGCCTCGATCCTGAAGAACTCGGCGACCACCGTGTCGCAGACCCGCGCTGAACTGATGCTGGAAATGATGGGCTCTCAAGGGCTCGGCTGGGAGGGCGAGGCCTTCAAGCCGGAGGAACTGGAAGCCGTCAGCGGCTGGCTCTGGGGCAAGGCGATGTCGATCTACGGCGGCTCGGCCGAGATCCAGAACAACATCATCTCCAAGCGGATCCTGAACCTGCCGGACAATACACAGTCGACCTGACGGGTCTTGGCGTCGCGTGTATAGAGGGCGTGTAGAGGAGCACGTCTGATGAACGCGATTACCCCCGGCGGCAAGATCGACACCGGCCGCCAGATCAAGCCGGTGAAGGTCGCGGTGCTGACCATCTCCGACACCCGCGACGAGGAAAGCGACACCTCGGGCCACGTGCTGGCCGAGCGGGTAACCGGGGCCGGTCACGAACTGGTCGACAAGGCCATCGTCCGCGACGACATCATGGCCATTCGCGCGAAGATCGAGGCGTGGAC
>JANORH010000371.1:0-1921 GCA_031415215.1 Alphaproteobacteria bacterium
TCACGCATGAGCCCTCCCGAGCGACTGGCGCTGATCGGTGACCTTTGGGACAGTCTGGGCGGTGTTGACCTGCCGCTGACCCAGGCCCAGCAGACCGAGCTTGGCAGGCGGCTGGAGCGGTTTGATCAAGACCTCGCCGACGGCATGGACTGGTCCGAATTCAAGGTCGAATTGGGCAAGCGCGTTCCTTGAGTCGTAGGGTCGTATTTCTGCCGGCCGCCCGGCAGGAGGTGGCTTCGGCACAGGACTGGCGGGCGGGCGCGGGCCTTGGATTCCGCTTTCGGGAGGCACTGGATGCGCAGGTCCTCAGGATTTCCGCGAATCCGCTTCAGTTCCCCTTGCGACTGCAGGATGTGCGGAGCACGAAGCTGCGTCGATTTCCCTACAGCGTGTTCTTCCGGGTGACGGAGGACCAGGTCGCGATCATCGCGTGCTTCCACGCCAGCCGTGATCCGATGGTCTGGACCGAGCGGGCCTGAGGTGACGGGGCAAGCGGGAGGCGCAGGCATTTCTATCGGATGAGCCGCGGCTGGGATGAGGCGGCAGGAGTGGACCACAGGCAAGATTTTTGTTCATATATTGTTCTCACCTCCCCCACGAAGTGGCGGGAGGGGGACCGCGCCCCGAAGAGGGCGTGGTGGAGGGGGCAAGCCGCGAGCCAAGCCATGCGAAACACCACCCAGATCGCCACCCGCGCCCGTGCGATGCGAAAGTCCATGAGCCCGCCCGAAGTGTTGCTATGGACCCGCCTGCGAGGCCGTAGTCCAGACAAGCCGACGTTCCGCCGACAGCATCCCATCGGATCCATCATCGTCGATTTCTATTGCCCCTAGGCTCGGCTGGCTGTCGAGGTCGATGGGTCTTCGCACTGGGATGAGACGAATCGAGATCGGGATGAGGCGCGAGATCACTGGCTCTGGCGACAAGGTGTGGCGGTGCTGCGCGTTCCGGCATCTGAGGTTTTCCGGGATCCGGGTGGGGTTGCGGATGGTGTTTTGAGGTTGGCGGACGAACGGCGGAGCGCGCCGCCTGCCCCCTCCACCCCGCCCTCTGCGGGGCGCGGTCCCCCTCCCGCCGCTACGCGGGGGAGGTGAGGGTTACTTCAATTTTGGTGGTTCTCTTCCACGTTCCGGCGCTGGCCGCACGGCGCATCCTCGACGTCCCACCGGTGAGGCGTCGAAATTCCAGCCGGCCCTCTCCTCAATCCTCCCCCTCTCGCTTCGCGTGGGGGGAGGAGGTGGGGTTGATCTTCGGGGGCCGGGGGATGAGGGTCTTGGCCAACCACAACGAGGACACGATCATGGGCGGATGGGATGGGCGGGGGTTGGTGTCGACCGACTGGGTAGAGGCGCATCTGGGCGACCCTGATGTCCGGATCTTTGACGCCACGGTGCACCTGCGGCCCGCCACGCCCGGGCCCTATGTGGTGGAGAGCGGGCGGGCGGATTATGCGGCGGGGCATGTTCCGGGGGCGGCGTTTGTAGATCTGGCGCGGGACCTGTCGGACACCACCGCGCCACTGGGGTTCACGCGGTTGAAGGGCGAGGCGCTGGCCAGGGCGCTGGGCGCGATGGGGATCGGGCCGGGGGTGAAGGTGGTTTGCTACAGCACCTCGGTGCCCATGTGGGCGACGCGGTTGTGGTGGATCTTGCGGTCGGCGGGGGTGGCCGATGTGGCGGTGCTGGACGGCGGGTTTGCGCGCTGGATCGCCGAGGGGCGGGCGGTAGAGACTGAGGCGCGGACCTATCCGGCGGCGAGCGCCGTAATCAGCGAACGCGCGGACGCCTGGGCCGACAAGGACGCGGTGCTGGCGGCGATCGACGACGGGGCGGTGTGTACGATCAATGCGCTGTCGGCCGGGGTGCACAGTGGCGTGGCGGCGATGAACTATGGCCGCAAGGGCCACATCAAGGGCAGCCGC
>JANORH010000372.1:0-2837 GCA_031415215.1 Alphaproteobacteria bacterium
ACGTAGATGGCCTGCACCGAGGTGATCGAACCCTTGGAGGTGGACGTGATCCGCTCCTGCAGGTTGCCCATCTCGGTGGCCAGCGTCGGCTGATAGCCCACGGCTGAGGGGATGCGGCCCAACAGAGCCGACACTTCGGAACCGGCCTGGGTAAAGCGGAAGATGTTGTCGATGAAGAGCAGCACGTCCTTGCCCTCCACGTCGCGGAAGTACTCGGCCTGGGCCAGACCCGTCAGGGCGACGCGGGCGCGGGCGCCGGGAGGCTCGTTCATCTGGCCATAGACCAGCGAGCACTTTGAGCCTTCGGTCGATCCGTTGTTCTCACGGGGGTCCATGTTCACGTGGGATTCGATCATCTCGTAATAGAGATCGTTGCCTTCGCGGGTGCGCTCACCCACGCCGGCCAGAACCGAATAACCGCCGTAGGCCTTGGCGATGTTGTTGATCAGTTCCTGCATGGTCACGGTCTTGCCGACGCCGGCACCGCCGAACAGGCCGACCTTGCCGCCCTTGGTGTAGGGGCACAGCAGATCGATAACCTTGATCCCCGTCACCAGCACTTCCGAAGACGTGGTTTGCTCGGCGAACGAAGGGGCCTCGCGGTGGATCGAGGCCGAGAAGGGCGTGTTGATCGGGCCGGCTTCGTCGATCGGCTCGCCGATCACGTTCATGATCCGGCCGAGCGTGGCGGGACCCACGGGCACCGTAATCGAACGACCGGTGTCATAAACCGGCTGGCCGCGGGTCAGGCCCTCGGTTGTGTCCATGGCGATGGCGCGCACGGTGTTCTCACCCAAGTGCTGGGCCACTTCCAGCACCAGGCGGAAGGGCTCGCCGGTGCGCTGGTCGGTGTTGGTGGTTTCCAGGGCGCTGAGGATCGCCGGCAGGTGGCCGGTGAACTCCACGTCGACGACGGCACCGATGATCTGCACCAGCTTGCCGGTGGCCACACCCTTGGGGGTGGTTGCCTTCGGGGCTGCGGCGGCCTTGGCAGGTGCCTTCTTCACGGGGGCCTTGGGGGCGGCGGGTTTCTTGGCGGTGGTGGTGGCCATGTCTGTTTCTCTCGGTTCGGCTTAGAGCGCTTCGGCACCGGAGATGATCTCGATCAGCTCCTTGGTAATCTGCGCCTGGCGTGCACGGTTCATCTGCAGGGTAAGACTGGCGATCATGTCGCCGGCATTGCGGGTCGCGTTGTCCATCGCCGTCATCTGGGCGGCGAAGAAACCGGCCTGATTTTCGAGCATGGCCGAAAACAACTGGGTGGTAATGTTGCGCGGCAACAGGTCGGCAAGGATGGTTTCCTCGTCCGGCTCGTACTCATAGGACGCGCCCTTCAGGTCGATGGTCGGCGCGCCGGTCGCAACCTCTGCCGGGATCAACTGCGTCACGGTCGGGATCTGGGTGACCACGGATTTGAACTGGCTGAACACCATGTGGACGACATCCACTTCGCCGGCCTCGAACATCTCGCGGATCTTGCCGGACACCTCGGCAGCGACCGCCAGCGACGGGTTCCCGCCCACCTCAAAGTCACCGACGATCCGCGTGGCATGAACGCGACGTAGCTGGTCGCGGGCCTTGCGCCCGACGGTCAGCACCTTGACGTCCTTGCCGGCGGCCAGCAGCGCGTCGATCTTCTGACGTGCGGCGCGGACGATGATGGTGTTGAAGCCGCCCGCCAGACCCCGGTCCGACGTGGCGATCACCACCAGATGGCGTTGATCCGACCCCGTGCCGACCAGCAGCTTCGGCGCACCGTCGCCCGACACGCCCGCCGCCAGATTGGCGATCACGGCGGCCATGCGCTGGGCATAGGGGCGTGAATTCTGGGCGGCGCTCTGCGCACGGCGCAGCTTCGCCGCCGCGACCATCTGCATCGCTCTCGTGATCTTCTGCGTGGCTTTCACGCTTCCGATCCGATTGCGCATTTCCTTGACGCTGGCCATCGCCGGCTACTCGCTCCCTGCGACGGTTAGTTTAAGCGAAAGCGGCGGCGAAGGCGGCCAAGGTGGCCTTCAGATCGTCTTCGACGTTCTTCAGGTCCTTCTCGACGCGGATCTTGTCGAGCATCGCCTGATGTTTGGTGTGCAGGTGCGCCAGCAGTTCGCGCTCGAAACGGCTCACCTGATTGGTGGGGATCTTGTCCAGATAGCCGCGCGTACCGGCATAGATCACCGCCACCTGCTCCTCGACCGACAACGGCGAGTACTGGGGCTGCTTCAGCAGTTCCGTCAGGCGTTCGCCGCGCGCCAGCATGCGCTGGGTAGCCGCATCCAGGTCGGAGCCGAACTTGGCGAAGGCGGCCATTTCCCGATACTGGGCCAGCTCACCCTTGATGGGCCCGGACGCGGCCTTCATCGCCTTGATCTGGGCCGACGATCCCACGCGGCTCACCGAGATGCCGACGTTCACGGCCGGGCGGATGCCCTGGAAGAACAGGTCGGTTTCCAGGAAGATCTGGCCATCGGTGATCGAGATCACGTTGGTCGGGATATAGGCCGACACGTCGTTGGCCTGGGTTTCGATCAGCGGCAGGGCCGTCAGCGAACCGGAGCCGTTGGCCTCGTTCAGCTTGGCGGCGCGCTCCAGCAGACGGGAGTGCAGATAGAACACGTCGCCCGGATAGGCTTCGCGGCCCGGCGGGCGGCGCAGCAGCAGCGACATCTGGCGGTAGGCGACAGCCTGCTTGGAAAGGTCGTCATAGATGATGACGGCGTGCATGCCGTTGTCGCGGAACCACTCGCCCATGGCGCAGCCTGCGAAAGGCGCCAGGAATTGCAACGGCGCCGGCTCGGACGCCGTAGCCGACACGATGATCGTGTAATCCAGCGCGCCGC
>JANORH010000373.1:0-3321 GCA_031415215.1 Alphaproteobacteria bacterium
TGCGCCGACCGCTTCACCATGGCCGACATCACCGTCCACTACGCCCTGTTGCTGGGGCGGACGCTGGGCCTGGACGCGCGCTACAAGCCCCATTGCCTGCGCTACCTCGAAAACCTGATGACCCGGCCAGCCTTCCAGCGCGCAATGGCGAAGCAGGAGGTTCGCTCACCACTCCCCGGCGCCTGACCGATCAGCGCAGCACGCCCGCCTCGGTCAGGTCGCGGACCCGGACATCGTCATAGCGTGCGAAAGCGCGCAGAATTTGCGCATTGTCGCGCCCGATCGATGGCGCCGATCGGTCCAGCCACGCCGGTGTCTCCGACAGCCGGAACCGTGACGCCTCGACCTTCGCCACCCCGCCCCGGGGTTCGGGTTGGGCGACCAGATGGCCCAGGGCCAGGATCTGCGGATCGGCGCAGAAGTCTTCTCCCGTTGCGACCAGATGCGCAGGCACGCCCGCCGCCTGCAGCCGTGCCTCGACCTCGAAAACCGGCAGGTTCCGCACCCAGGCTGCGACCATGACTTCGAGGTCGTCTTCAGCTGCCTTGCGCCCGGCTAGCGTCGCGAACCGGCGGTCCTGCGCCTCGCCGCCGATCAGACCGGCCAGCGCGCTCCACTGGACATCGTCGCAGACCGCAATCGCGATCCAGCGCTCGTGCCCCTGGCAGGCAAACACCCCATGCGGCGCGAATTGCGGGTCACGATTGCCCAGGGCCCCGGCCACCTGGCCCGTCGCGGCATAGTCGGCGATCTGCGGCGCCAGGAACTGCAGGCCCGCCTCGGCCTGGGCGGCGTCGAGATAGGCCCCCTGCCCGGTCCGTCGGTGGTGATCCACAGCGGCCAGCACCAGCGGCAGTGAAAACCGTGGTCCCACGAAATCCGTATAGGGTCCGGCGGGTCCCACCGGCTCGGCGTCGCGCTCCCCCACCAGCACCTGAAAACCGGACGCCGCCGCGCCCACATTGCCAAACCCTGCTGTGCGCGACAGCGGCCCGTCCTGGCCCATCAGGCACGACGACAGCATGATCAGGCCGGGATTGTCGGCGCTGAGCGCCGCATAGGACAAGCCCCATTTTTCGAGCTGCCCCGGCGCAAACGACTCCGTCACCACATCGGCCCAGCGCGCGAGGTCCAGCACCACCTGGCGCGATTCCGGTCGGCTCAGGTCCAGCGAAAGGCCCAGCTTGCCCGCGTTGCAATTGTCGAAGAGCGCGCAGTTGGCATAGTCGACCACCCCGTCAGGATAAGGCCCCACCACCCGGGCGGGATCGGTGCGCGCCGCACTGTCGACGCGAACCACCACCGCCCCATAGTCGGCCAGCGCGCGCCCGACGCGGGGACCCGCCACCACCCAGGCCAGCTCCAGCACCTTCAGGCCGGCCAACGGTCGGGTGTCTTTGGTCTTCCCGCTGCCCAGGGTGCGTGATGCGGGTGCGGCGCCCAGCCACTCCGCCATCACCGCGTCGGTGTGCTCGCCGATCCGGGGCGCGGGCTTCAGGGCCGCAAAGGCACCCGGCGTTTTCGCCCAGGCGTGCGGCAGTATCCGCGTCCCCCCCGCCTCGGCCACGGTCGCAAAGGCTCCGCGACCCTGGAAATGTTCGCTCTCGACCAGCGTGCGGGCGGTCTGGACCTGGGTCAGCAGGATGCGACGCCCGAACGCCTCGGCCACCAACGTCGCGGTCGGGCGTTTCGCGAAAAAGCGCCGGATCTCCTCACGTGGCCCCGCCAGGTGCTCCGCCGTCAGCTCACCGGACTGGAACCGGGCCAGCAGGGTCATCCAGTCCCAGCTGTCGTAGGCCGGGTCCAGTTCGCCGCAATCACGCATCCAGGCGAACAGTGCATTGGTCGAGCCGCCGCCGACCGCCCCCATGCCCAGCGCCAGCTCGACCCGCCCGTCCAGGCTGGCCCAGCTGGATCGCCCGCGCTTGGGCAACACCACACCCGGTTGCGGCCTCAAGCCCCGCGCATCGTCCAGGGTCCCGGACAGCACCAGCGACAGGGACGCCTCGGCGATGCTGACCTGCGCCGAGATGTCGACATGCTGGCCCCGCCCGGTCTGCAGCCGGGCGAAGTGCGCCATCAGCGCGCCCGCCGCCGCATCCGCGCCCGCATGCAGCCACCCCTGCGGCGCACTGATCCTCAGCGGCGGCCCGTCGTCGTCGCGCGCCGGGAACAGCACACCGCCCGCCGCCCACAGGGTCAGCTCACTGGCCGCCCACATCGCCTTGGGGCCGATGGAGCCAAACGGCGTAATCGACACGTGGATCAAGCCCGGATTGACCTTCGCCAGATCAGCATAACCCAACCCGCGCGCCGCCATCACGCCGGGCGTTTCCGACTCGATCAGAAAATCCGCTTTGGCGGCCAGCTGCAGGATCAGATCTCGGCCCTGCGCCGTGTCAGGATCACAGACCAGCCCGCGTTTCGCCGACGCATAGGCCGACCAGTAGAGAGAGTTTTCCGGCGCCGGATCGTCGGTAAACGGCCCCACACGGCGCGCCGACGACCCCCCGGGCGGCTCAACCTGAACCACATCCGCCCCCAGCTGCCCCAGCATCCGTCCGGCCAGCAACCCACGCGCATCGCTGAGGTCCAGCACCCGATATGGCGAGAGAAAACCTGCCGTCATCTGTGTCACCCCGCCGCCCCGGCCCAAGGCCAGATCAAGAGGGGTAGAAACCACGGGGCGTCGCGTCCATCGGAAAGATTGCAGGGGTGTCGGCGCCGAGCAGCAGGACATAAAGTCCCGAGTGCTGCGGGTGGCTCAATCCGAAGGTGCCACGACGCGTCAGCCGACCCCTGACGCCGCGCGGCGAAGGTCCGTTGCATGAGGCCGATGCCCATTGCATAGACCTCTTGCCTGAAGACGGCACCCTCCGCGTCAGTCATAGAAACCAAGGCTACCAGCACCATGACCCGGAAAGGCGCTCGACTTCCGTTGCGGGAGCGGAGCCATGGTACAGGCTATAATGGGAGGATCCGGTTTGGCTGAGGTTGATCCGAAAGATCTGGCGGCGTTTGCGCAGGCTGCCGACGCCTGGTTTGCAGAACACGTGAACCGCGACCCCGGCTTCATGCTGCCGCTCACCTTCATGGAAGTCGGCACCGATCAGCAGTTCGACTTCCTGCAGGCCTGGCAGAACAAGGTCTATGAGGCTGGATATCTAGGTGCGGCCTGGCCGAAGTAATATGGCGGCGGCGGGCTGCCGCAAGCTTTTCAGACCGAGGCCACCAAGGCGATGCGCCGGCATGGCGGGCCGATCTTCCTGAACGCCATCGGCCTGAACTGGACCGGGCCGCTGTTGCTGGACATGGGCTCTG
>JANORH010000374.1:0-3730 GCA_031415215.1 Alphaproteobacteria bacterium
TCATCGGCGCGGCACGCAAGCTGGGGCAGATGGAGCGGCTGTAGGGATTTCCGATTCGAGCATGGTGACGACACCGAAGATCGTCCACCCGGGCCTATCGAGCACCAGGACCTCGCAAAGCGGCAGGCTCAGTTGGCCTCGGCCTTCACTACGAACTGACAGCCAAACAGCCGAGGGAAGACGCGAGTCAGCCCCCGGATGAGGCTTTCCCGCAGACGGCGGGGCAGCAGCGTGAACGGGAACCGTCGGTACTCCGACATCCACAGCCCTGCGGTCGCGGTAAAGGAAACGATCTTCATGCCCTGCGCATCGAAGAGCGCCTTAAGGGACTTCTCGGTGAACCATCGCAGATGAGTCGCATCCATAATGCCGATATTGGCGTAGTCGAACCGGCCAAAGAGCAGCCGGACCCGAACTGTCCAATGCGCAACATTGGGCACCGATGCGACGATCAAACCCTTTTCCGACAGCGCCGAACCCGACATCCGCAACAGATCCGCAGGCGAGGCCACATGCTCCAGCACATCCGTCAGCACCACGACCTCAAAGGGCGCGCGGTTGGCCATGAAACTTTCATCCAGAACTGCGCAAGTGACATTGAGACCTCGGGCGCGGGCCGACTCCGCCCGAACCTCATCCGGCTCGAGGGCCATGACCGTGTTGCACTTGCCCGCGTTGGCCCAAAGCGTGAGCGTCCCAGTGCCGCAACCAACATCGAGAAGCCGCACCCGGTCTGGTATCCAGGCGCGCAGAATACCGGGCAGCTCCGACAAATCCTCTGCCGCAAAATCGTCGGTGCTGTGTTCGTATCGCAGGGAATCCGGCGCACTCCGCAGTAACCCTTCCGCGTGAGTGTCGGGGCTGGCGTACGAGATGGTCAGGACCCCTTCGGTCGCTTCCGGTTCATTGGTCCCAGACCGGATGATCAGCACCATTGCAGCACGCGGCATCCGTTATCAGCGTTGCGGGAAAAGACCCTGAATCCGAAAGACCTGATCGTTAACAGAGAGTCAATATACCGCTGTTTCACGACTGGGCTCAGAACCTGTTAATTAGAGTCCCAAGGCTGAGATGGTCTGATTCACTGGCGACGCCGACGGGTTCGAGGACAAGGGCCGGCTGTCAGACTACGTCCGCGCCATTCCCACCTACCTGGTGGTGCACCCCTACCTCCAGGCGAAGTCCCCGCTGCGTCGCTCGGCCACCGACTTCACACCCTCGGCGAAGTCGTCGGTGGCGCGCAGAGCCGTCTGCTGGATGTGCTCGTGGCCGGTCTGGGCGCGAACCGCCGCCGCCAGTTCGCCGCGCATGGTCCGGCGGGTAGCCAACAAAGCCAGCGGCGCGTTGTCGGCGATTTCTGCCGCCAGCCTGAGCGCTCCTTCGCGCAGGTCCTCCAGCGGCACGACCTCGTCCACCAACCCCCACGGCTTGCCTTCGTCGGCCTTCACGCGTCGACCGCTGAGGAACATCAGTGAGGCCCGATGCGCCCCGATCACACGGGGCAGGGTGTGGGTCAGGCCAAAGCCCGGATGGAACCCCAGTTTTACAAAGTTGGCGGCGAACTTGGCGTCTGGTGAAGCAACCCGGAAATCGGCCACCATGGCCAAGCCCAGTCCTGCACCGACGGCCGCGCCCTGTACGGCCGCCACAATCGTCGTCTCGATGGAAAACAGCCGCACCGCCTGTTCGTACAGCGACGAAATCCCGCCCATACCGCCGGCGACACTGTCACCCGGCGTGGTGAAATCCGCCCCGGCGCAGAAGTTCTTGCCGGCCGCCTGCAGCACGATAGCGCGTGCCTGACGCCCCGCATCGACGGCTTCCATGCAGTCGGCCAGATCGCGCATCATCTCGACCGACACGTGGTTGTTGGCCGGGCGGTCGAAAGTCACCACCGCCACATGACCGACAATCGCGGCCGTTACGTTTTCACCCCAGGCGTTTTTCATCGTCTCGTCCCCAACAGGTTTCTGGCCACCACCCACTTATGCACTTCGGTGGGGCCGTCGTAGATCCGCATGGTGCGGAGCTTGGCCTGCATCAGTTGCAGGGGCAGCTCCTTGGTCATGCCCATGGCCCCGAACGCCTGCATGGCGCGGTCCACGGTTTCATAGGCCATCTCGGTGGCGAACCATTTGATCATCGAAATCTCGGACCGCACGTCGCGACCGTTGTCCTGCTTCCAGGCGCAGTCGTAGGTCATCAGCCGGGCAGCGTGGATCTTGGTCGCCGCCTCTGCCACCCAGAACTGGATCGCCTGGCGTTCCGACAACGGCAGTCCAAACGTCTTCCGCTGCGGCGCATACTCGACGACCATGTCCAGAGCGCGCTGGGCCATGCCCACCGACCAAGCCGCCATCTGGACCCGCCGGGTGCCCAGTCGCACCTGCATCGGCGCAAACCCGGATCCCTCCTGGCCCAGCAGTTTCCAGCCTTCGACCCGGCAGTCCTCGAGCGCGATCTCGTAGCTGTACTGTCCGCCCAGCATCGGGATCCGCCGCAGGATGTTGAATCCCGGCGTCCCCTTGTCGACCAGAAACGCCGACATGCCCCCGCGTGCGCCCTTCACCTTGTCGGTGACGGCCATCAGGATCGTAAAGTCTGCCTCGGCGGCCCGCGTGATCCAGATTTTCCGGCCGTTGATCACCCAGTCATCGCCGTCCCGGACCGCAAAAGTGGTCATGCCCGCCGGGTCGGAGCCCGCGCCCGGCTCGGAAATCCCGATGGCCGAGATGGTCTTTCCCGCAACATAGGGGGCCAGATAGGCGTCGCGCTGGCGATCATTCACCGTAGCCATCAGCATCCGCAGGTTCGGGCTGTCTGGCGGCAGGGTGTAGGGGGTGATGCAGCGGCCCATCTCCTCCTCGACGCCGACCATGGCCAGCATCGGCAGGTCCGAGCCCCCCACGTCTTCCGGTGCATCCAGGCCGAACAGGCCCAGTTCGTGCGCCCGGGCGTCGAGGCGGGCATGCTCCGCCGCGCCAATCCCCAGACCTCGCCCCTCGGCCTCGCTGGCCATAACAGCGGCTTCCAGCGGCATCAGCTCGTCGCGGACGAACTTCTGCACCAGGTCCTTGAGCATCCGGTGCTCTTCGGCGACTTCGAAGTCCATTGGCTTCCCCCGGGGCGGCATTTGCTGTTGTAGGTAGCTATCATAACGATGTGACGCGATCAGGGGAGGTGTGACGTGACGACAACCAGAACGCTGGCCGAGAAACCGACCGGGCCGCTGGCAGGAATCCGCATTCTGGACCTGACCAGCGTCGTCAACGGAGCCTATGGTACCCAGATCCTGGCCGATCAGGGCGCCGACGTGATCAAGGTCGAGGACCCCGGCTCCGGTCGCGGCGACGGCGGCGACATAATGCGCTGGGCCGGTCACCTTCCCGAGGGCGCGCCGCGTGGTATGGGGCCGATCTTCCTGACCATCAACCGCAACAAGCGCTCCATCCTGCTCAACATGAAATCCGAGCCGGGCAAGAAGGCTTTGGCGAAATTGATCAAGAGTTGCGACGTGCTGGCCACGTCCGTGCGCTACGACGGCATGACGCGCCTGGGCCTCAGCTACGAGGACGTGGCCGCGATCAAGCCGGACATCATCTATGTCCACGCCGCCGGCTATGGCTCGGACGGTCCCTACGCGGGCGAGCCGGCCTACGACGACCTGATCCAGTCCGCGTCGGGCATGGCCGATATCCTGCCGCGCACCGACGGCAACCCGGTGCCGCGC
>JANORH010000375.1:0-6695 GCA_031415215.1 Alphaproteobacteria bacterium
TGGTGGACGGCGCGCTGGGCTTCTCGGTGCACCATGTGGTCAGCCGCACGGTGCGCGACAGCGCCGCCATGCTGGATGCCACCGGCTATGCCCAGCCGGGCGACCCCTTCCAGGCCCCGGCCAAGGATGGGCCCTATCTGGATGAAGTGTCAAAGAGCCCCGGCAAGCTCAGGATCGCCTGGTCGGCGGAAACTCCCAGTGGCCGGCCTATTCCGGACGAGATGATGGGCGCGCTGCTGAAAACCGTCGAGGCGCTGAAGGCGCTGGGCCACGAGGTGTTCGAGCAGGGCCTGGGCATCGACTACCGGCTGTTGTTCAAGGCCCAGGGGCTGGCGAGCGCGTCCAACTTCTCGGCCAATGTGCGCCGCTGGGTCGAGAAACTGGGTCGCGAGCCGGGTGACGATGAACTGGGTCCGCTGGCGCGACGCGGCTATGAGGCGGGCAAGCGGGTCACCGGCCAGCAGGCGTTCTGGGGCTTCCAGCAACTGCGCCTCATGAACCGCCAGATGCTGGCCGCCTGGGATAATTTCGACGTCTATCTGACGCCGGTGATGAGCACGCCGCCGCCCCGGGTCGACTGGCTGGACCCGCTGATGACCGACACCAAGGAGTTCGACAAGCGCCAGGCGGCCACCTACGCTACTACGCCGCCGGCCAACTTCTCGGGCCAGCCTTCGATGTCAGTGCCGCTGTGGCAATCAGAGGGCGGCCTGCCGATCGGGATGATGTTTACGGGCCGCTTCGCCGACGAAGCGACGCTCTATCGGCTGGCAGGACAGCTGGAAAAGGAGCTGCCCTGGAAGGATCGCCGACCCGCGATCTGGAACTAAGGCGGTCGGCATCGAGGTTAGATCAACCACAAACCAGCTCGTCATCCCCGGTCAAGGCGCGCAGCGCCGCCGGGCCGGGACCCATAAACGCTGGCGAGTTCGAAGTGGCCCAGGCGGGGACGCTATTACCCCGTTCGGCCAGCCTCGGTGTTTATGGGTCACCGGGACAAGCGCCCGGCGATGACGACCTTTTTTTTGAGCATATGGGATCAACGCGGCGCAGTCTTCCGGTTGGACTCGATGAAGTCCACGATGGCCTCGATCCAGGCCGCGTGGGTACGATCTTCAAGGTGAGCGGCGTGGTCGGAGCCCGGCAACACTACCCAGGCGCGGGCGTCATGGCCCAGCCCGGTGAACAGCCGCGCCGAGCCCGCGGGTCTCACGACCGGATCGGCCGCTCCCTGCAGCAACATCAACGGCATGGTGATTTTCTTCGGATCCAGGACGTTGAACTCATCCTCGTGCCCCCAGTCGGTGCGCACCGGATCGGCGGCCACGGCGGCTTTGGCATAGGCGGCTATCACTTCGGGGCGAGCTGCGCCGGGAACGATGAAGTCTGACCCCGCCGCAGCCAGGGTGGTCGGCGCGCGGAGCACAGGCGGGTTGGCGGGTTGCGGCGGCACCTTCATCTCCGGATCGCCGGGGAAACCGTAGAGCACCACCAGCGCCAGGCTCTGCGGATAGGTCTGGGCGGTCAGGAGGGAAACCTGAGAGCCCCGCGAATAGCCTACCAGCGCCGGTTTGGTCCCCTCGCGCCGGGCGATCCAGTCTAGCGCGACCTTCACGTCGGCGGCCGCGCGGTTGGGACTGAGCCAGCCCGAGGCATCGCGCGGGGTCTCGCCATAGCCCCGCAGGTCGACGGCGTAGGCCGCGAAACCCCGGTCGGCGAAGGCCTGCAGGATCGACATCGAGCCCGTTGGGGTCGCCAGATCAAAGTTGGGCCGCGCACTCCAGGTTCGCCCGTGAACGAACAGCACCACACCCTTGGGCTTGGCCGCCCGCCGCGCCCACACGCGCATGGGGTGGCCTTCCGCTGTGACGGTCAGTTGCTCAAGCGGTCGCGGCGCGGCGGATACCGGCGCGGCCGCCGTGATCAGCAGCCCCACAACGCCCAACCAGGCCCATCCCCCGAAACGCTTCATCGTCGTTCTCCGTTGATGTGGTTTCCGCCTCTGACAAGTAGGCCGACACCCCCAAACTTGCTCGTCATTACCCGGCTTGTCCGGGTAACCCATAGACACCGAGCTTGCCGAAAGAGGTCAAGGCGTCGCCGCCGAGGGCCTGCCAAAACCGCCTAGGTTTATGGGTTACCCGGACAAACCGGGTAATGACGAGCGGAAATGGGATTGATTGACCCCCGAGCGTTGAGTGCGCCTGCGCGGGTGCGCCAGTCGACCCACGGCCGCCCTTGCAGAAAAACTGTGGCGGCGACGCCGGGTCAACAGGATATGGACCCAGCTCAGAGCCCACACCGTCCAGTCCGGAGACCCCCGATGGCCCGCATGAAGTTCGGCGCATTCCTCGCCCCGCATCACCCGATCGGCGAGCATCCGATGCTGCAGATGCGCAACGACATCAGGTTCGCGGCCCAACTGGACGCTCTGGGCTACGACGAGTTCTGGATCGGCGAGCACCATTCCACGGGCTGGGAAATGATCGCCTCGCCGGAGATGTTCCTGGCGGCGGTGGGGGAACACACCCATCGGATCAAACTGGGCACCGGCGTGGTGTCGCTGCCCTATCACCACCCCTTCACCATCGCGCAACGCATGGTGCAGCTGGACCACATGACCGGCGGCCGGGTGATCTTCGGCACCGGCCCGGGGGCCCTGCCGTCCGACGCCCACATGCTGGGCATCGATCCCATGACCCAGCGCGACCGCCAGGACGAAGCCATCGGCGTGATCAAGCGTCTGTTCGCCGGCGAGCGGGTCAGCCACAAGAGCGACTGGTTCACCCTGCAGGACGCGCGCCTGCAACTGTTCCCGCTGCAGGAAGAGATGCCGATGGTGACGGCGTCTTCGATCAGCCCGTCGGGCATGACGCTGGCCGGCAAGTATGGCATGGGCGTGCTGTCCATTGGTTCCAACTCCGACGCGGGCCTGGCTGCGCTGCCGACCCAGTGGGGCTTCGCCGAGCAGGCCGCCGCCAAGTCCGGCAAGTCCGTCAACCGCGCCGACTGGCGGGTACTGATGAGCTGGCACATCGCCGAGACCCGCGAGGAAGCCCGCGCCCAGGCCGGTCAGGGCCTGATGCACTGGCACAACGAGTACACCGTCGGCACCCTGATGCGGCCAGGTGCCGTGGCGTTCAAAACCCCGGACCAGGCGGTGGACGAGACGGCCTTTGTCGATGGTGCCGCCTCGGTGATCGGCACGCCCGACGATCTGGTAGCCGCCATTCGCAAGTTGGCCGCCTCTGCCGGCGGCTTCGGCACCGTGCTGGGCTTCGCGCACGACTGGGCCAACCGCGAGAACACGGCGAAGAGCTGGGATCTGGTGGCGCGATACGTGATCCCGGAAATCCAGGGCCTGCTGGAAGGCTATCGCACGTCACGCCAGTACGTGGTCGACAACCGCGAATGGTTCGACCGTGCCGGTCAGGCCGTGCTGAGCAAGATTATGTCGCACGAGGGCGCGGCGGCGGCGCTGAAGGCCGGGATGCAGGCGGGCGCGGCGATGAACTCGCCCAACGCGCCGGACCTGAACAAGGCCGCTGCCGACGCAGCGGAGTAGGCCTGGGCTTCAGGCCACCGCCACGCGCCGTGGCCGGGTCAGGAACCAGACGAGCAGGAACACCGCCACGAAAGCCCCGCCGGCCGAGATCGCCGCGCGGATGGCGGTTGATCGCAGTTCCATGAGCACCGTCAGGACATCCACCTTCCCAACCGACCAATAGACCCATTCACCCCCCAGCTTGGTGGCCAGCAGCGGCGTGCCGGTTTCCAGCAGGACGATGCCGTCGCCGGTCGCGGGATCAAGCCGCACTGCGGTGTTGATTGCCGGGCTGTTGTTGCCGTCGTGGCCGATGACGAAGTCGCCGGAACGGTTCGGCGCATAGAGCACCACGCCCGACCCCCAGACGTCGGCACCGTACTGTTGCGCCTGGGGTTTCCGCATGGCGGCAAGGGTTTCCGGGCGCAACACACCCCGCCCGGCGGGCTCTGCATTGGGCCCCGGCCGGTGCGCGGCGATCAGGCGGGCCATGTCGCCTCCGGTGGTGAACAGCGACGCAGCAGCCACGGCAGTGTATCGTGGCAGGGGCACCCGTGTCCCGTTCACATCGAAGTTCTCGGCGACGTTTGGCGCCCCGTCGTCCAGTAGAAAGCTCGACCCGGACATGCCCAACGGGGCCAGAACCGCGTCGGTCATGTAGGCGTTGAACCCCCGGCCTGACACCTCCTCGACGATCAGCTGCAACAGGGTGTAGCCGCCACCGGAGTACTCGAACCCGGCACCGGGCTCCTGGCCGACCCGCGTCCTGCCGTCCGAGCCAGGCCCCGCATCGGCGGCATAGGTCAGCGAGGCCTCAAGGGATTCCACCGGCACGCCGGGCTTGAATCCGTCATACCCCAACCCGTCCGTGAGACCCGCCGTATGGCTGAGCAGCCGACGCACCGTGACCTTGCTGTTGTCGAATTCACTCGGCGGCAGTTTCCAGCGGGTCAGATACGTCGACACCGGCGCGTCCAGGTCGATCTTGCCCTGCTCGACCAGGGTCATGACGCCCAGCGCGGTGACCCACTTGCTGAGCGAGGCCACCTGAAACCGGGTATCTCGGTCCACCGGCGCGCCCTTTGAGACAAACACCTCGTGGACCGGTCGCCCGGCCTTCACCAGGATCAAAGCCGCGTTGCCCACGGCCTCTGACCTGAGCCGGCTGGAGATCGCGGCCGCAAATGCCTTGTCGTCTCCGAACGCGGCTATCGGCCTGCGACCCCAGCCCTCCAGCGCACCGAAACCAACGACAACAGCAGCAAGGGCCGCCGCCAGCAGCCCGGTGCCGAACGCCAACAGGATGCGCCGGATCATGCCGTTACGCCACCATACGCACGTTCCGCTGCAGCACCTGTTCGGCCTGAGCCATGATGCTGCGGACCATGTCGGCGCAAGTGGGGATGTCGTGGATCAGGCCCTGGCTCTGGCCTGACGACCAGATGCCGCCGTCCATATCACCGCCCTGCATAACGTTGACCCGGCCGCGAACGCCGGCCACCAGGTGGCGGACGTCGTCGATGGTCTTGGTCGGGTCTTGCTGGATCTTGACCACTTCCTCGGCCACCGCGTTACGGGCCACGCGGGAAGTGTTGCGCAGGGTGCGGTTGGTCAGGATGGTGTCGCGCTCGGTGTTTTCAACGATCTTCTTCTTCACGTTCTCATGGATGGCAGCTTCCTGGGTGGCCATGAAGCGGGTGCCCATGTTGACGCCGTCGGCCCCCAGCGCCAGCGCGGCGGCCAGGCTGCGACCATCGGCCATGCCGCCGGACGCGATCACCGGGATGTCCAGCTTGTCCACCGTGGCCGGCAGCAGCACCACCAGGCCGATGTCGTCCTCACCCGGGTGACCGGCGCACTCGAAGCCGTCGATGCTGATCACGTCCACGCCCAGCTGGGCGGCGGTGACCGCGTGGCGGACCGAGGTGCATTTGTGGATCACCTTGACGCCCGCTTCCTTGAAGTCGGGCATGTGGGCGACGGGGTTGCGGCCGGCGGTCTCCACGATCTTGCAGCCGCTCTCGATGATGGCGCGGCGATACTCGTCGTAGGGGATCGGTGTCAGCGACGGCAGGATGGTCAGGTTCACGCCGAACGGCTTGTCGGTCTCGTTCTGGACCCAGCGGATCGCCTCCAGCAATTCCTCGGCGGTCGGATAGAGATGGGCGACGATGAAGCCCAGAGCACCGGCCTTGGCCACGGAGGCCACCAGCGGGGCATAGCCGACGCCGGTCATACCGCCCATGACGATAGGGGTTTCGACGCCGAACATCTCGGTGATGCGTGTCTTGATCATTATTTTCCGTCCCGGTTTGCCTGAGCCGCAGGGTTGGATCCCCACGGCTGTCGATTGATGAAGGTGCGACCGGACATACCCCGTCACACCCAGGCTTTCAGATTGCGCAGTTTCCGTTACGGCGGGCTAGACCGGAAATTCAACGGCCGCCCTTTCGGATGTGATCGCGCGACGGCTATGGTCCAGCATCGGATCAGGCGGGGACCACCACCATGAGCAAACCCAAACTCTTTGGCATCTCGGGCTCACGTGCCCTGCGCGCGATCTGGGGCATGGAGGAAGTCGGCATCGACTATGAGCATGTGCCGGTCAGCTACGGTGCCGATTCCAAGGCGGGGGACTATCTCAGCGTCAATCCCAACGGGCGCATACCCGCATTGATCGATGGCGATCTTCAGTTGTTCGAGTCCATGGCCATCAACCTCTATCTGACCAAGCGCTATGGCGGGGCGCTCTATCCGGCCAACGCGGCGGACGAAGCGCGGGCGTTTCAATGGAGCGTCTGGGCGATCAGCGAGATCGAGCCGTTACAGATGCAGATCGTGATCCAGAAGCTGTTCACCCCGGAGGACCGGCGCAATCCCAAGGTCATCGAGGGTGCAACCAAGAGCCTGCAACGGCCTTTGAAGGTGCTGGACGCGGCCCTGTCCGGCGGCGGCTGGCTGGCCGGTGAGGCTTTCTCGGTGGCGGACCTGAATGTGGCGGCGGTCATGCACCTGATGAAGATGATCGACTTCAGCTACGCTGAGCATGAAAACGTACAGCGATGGGCCGAGGCCTGCTATGCGCGCCCTGCCCTGGCCCGGGCGCTGGCCAGACCCTGAGGCGGGCGTCGACCACGAAAAAGGGCCCGCA
>JANORH010000376.1:0-4469 GCA_031415215.1 Alphaproteobacteria bacterium
TCACGACAGCCGAACTCCCCGCCCCGAAGCCGAAGCCGGCCAAGAGACCGAAATGACCCCCTAGCCGCAGGGTAGTAACAGGGTCTTGCAAGCACCATCAGCGTTAGTCAGAGCAGCTACCATTTCTCGCCGCTGGCGGACCTCGTCACGACGGAGCCTAATCCGGACGTTCCCGACGTCTGAGATGGGGGGAAGGCGGTCGTATGCCGCAGGTTACCGACCATGCCTGGTTTCACCCATGTTGGGTATCACTCAGACTGAGATGGTCACCTTCAGAAAGGTCGCGGGAATCTGTGTGCGGTCAGGCTCGTCGCTACGATTCTGAGCCTGGAACAGGTCGTCCAATTCCTGGCGCAGCGCGCGCGCACGTCCTCCCGCCTCAGCCGCAGCGAAGGCGTTCATCGTCGGGCCGCAGTACGTCGAGAAGTCATCCAGCAACCCGGACGGCGCGCAAGAATGCTCGAAGACATAGGTGCTTCGGGCAAAACTGATGTGGTCCTTTGGAATGCCGGCGCCGGAAAATCGCGCAGTCACCATGTCTTCCAGACCCCAGGTCATGGGGCTGACGAAGCCGGCGGCGGGTGGTGGAGAATAGGCCGCGCTGCTCTTCAGGATCTGGGCGACCAGGGTCGGGTCGTCGGGAATCTAGTTGCCCATGACGATCCGCCCGCCAGGCCGGGTGACCCGGACCATTTCGCGCGCGACGACGTCGGGCCGCGGCGCGAACATGGCGCCGAAGATGCTGACCACCAGGTCAAAGGCGTCATCGGCGAGGCCCTGCAGATCAGAGGCGTCACCCTCCTGGAACCGACAATTGGTGAGGCCTTCTGCGCGGACGCGCAGGTTTCCGGCCTCGACGAGATTGGGTGCGATATCGACGCCCAGTACGTCGGCACCCAGCCTAGCCGCCGGGATCGCCGTGGTGCCGTCGCCGCATCCGAGATCGAGAACCCTGAGTCCGGGTGTGACGCGCAGTTCACGGACCAACGCCTTACCGCTGGCACGAATGGTGCGGGCGATCCGCGTGAAGTCGCCCTTTTCCCAGAGCGCTTTGTTGGGGTTCACCTGAGCGACCCTGCAAATGCTATTGCATCCACAGCACTCTCGAAGGCGATAAACAGCGTGCAAGGACCGACTCCCTTGCAGGTAGCCACGTGGGGCAGCCCGGCCGGACCGTAAGCGTACTGGCCCGGGGTTAAGTCCTCTGCGGGGCTGCCCTGGTAACGAACCGTGAGCTGGCCCTCGACGAGAACGATGCGCTCGGGCGACGTGTGGGAATGGGGGGGAATCGTGTAGCCGCCCGGCACGCGCAGGAAGACGTCGGCGTTAGGCTTGGCCGGGTCGCCGTTCAGGACGGCGATCTGGCATCCAGCCGGGAAGATCGGGGGGCAGGGTCCCCACTGTAGCGCAGAGTTTACCGTGGCGGTGACGGGTTTCGCATTCGGGACGGCCTGGCCGTTTGCAACGGAGGCCACAAGGGAAACGGCGGAAGTCGCCAGAGCGATGCGGACGCCGGACCGCAGGGTCTTGGTCATCACGTGTCTTCCAATCTGTCGCGAGCTCGGGAATGGCCCGAGGCCTGACCGCATACCTAATGGGTATCCGGCGCGGAGGCTTGAAGACGATCTGGAGATCGTGTGGAGATCGACCGGATATTTACGCTATTGTCCCGCGCGATGATCTTTCAGTTTGCCCATTTCGAGCTGGATATCGACCGCGTTGAGCTACGCGCAGACGGCGTGGCCCTGGCGGTAGAGCCCCAGGTCTTTTCTCTGCTGCGGCTGCTGATCGAGAACCGCAGTCGCGTCGTCACCAAGGACGAGATTGTCGCACAGATCTGGAAGGGTCGGATCGTTTCAGACTCGGCGATCTCGAGCCGGGTCAAGTCGGCCCGGCAGGTGATCGGCGACGATGGCCGGGCGCAGGCCCTGATCCGCACGGCGCACGGGATTGGCTTCCGCTTTGTGGCCGAGGTCGTCCAGCCGTCGACCGTGTCATTCGCCCCGCCTCGGGAACCTGCCCCGGGTGAGGGACCCCTGCCGTCGCGACCCAGCCTTGCGGTGCTGCCTTTTCGGATGGTCGGTACCGCACAGCCGGAGTTCCCGATCGCCGACGCCCTGCCGCAGGACCTCATCACGGAGCTGTCGCGGCTGCACTGGTTGCTGGTGATTGCGCGTGGCTCGTCCTTCCAGTTCAGAGGTTCGGACACGAGCCTCGAAGTCGTGCGCCAGAAGCTGAACGTGCGGTACTGTTTGTCCGGCGTCGTCGAGATGTCGGGCCCGGTCCTGTCGGTTTCGGTGGAACTCGGCGACACCCAGACCGGCGGCGTCGTCTGGAGTGAAAGGTTCCGGGCTGACGTGAGCGCCATCCACGAAGTCCGCAACCAGATTATCGCTGCGGTGACCAGCGCCGTGGAAGTGCGGATTCCCTTCAATGAGGCGCGGCGTGCGCTGTCGAAGTCGCCGGAAAACCTCGACGCCTGGTCGGCCTATCACCTGGGCCTGCACCACATGTACCGCTTCAACAAGGCGGATAACGATATTGCGACGGGTCTGTTCGAACGCGCCGCGGCCATGGAGCCAGGCTTTGCACGGGCCTATGCGGGGCTGTCCTTCACCCACTTCCAGAACGCGTTCCTGCGCTATTCCAATGACTCGGCCTCCGTGATGCTCGCGCAGCGTTTCGCGTCCCAATGTCTGGAGCGGGATCCGCTGGATCCCTTTGGTCACTTCACCATGGGACGGGCGCAGTGGTTGAATGATGATCTGGAGGCCAGCCTGCCATGGCTGGAGCGGGCCAACGCCCTCAATCCCAACTATGCGCAGGCCCGGTATTCCCGGGGCTGGGCCGAGGCCCTGCTCGGCAGCGCTGAGGCCAGCCAGCTCAATATCGACACGGCGCTGGTCCTCAGCCCGCTGGATCCGCTGGTCTATGGGATGCTGGGGGTGCGGGCGATGTCCTACCTAGTCCTCGAAGACCCGGCACAGGCGGCGCTCTGGGCCGAGCGTGCCGCGAAAGCGCCCGGGGCCCATGCGCTGATCGAGATGATCGCGGCGACCGCCCATGGCCTCAACGGCAATGCGGGGAAGGCCCGTGCCTGGGCCGACTCGGTACGCGCCCGGGCCGCTCACCTCGACAAGGCCGACTTCCTTCGCGCCTTTCCATTTCGCGACCTGCCGACGCGCGCTCGCGTGACCGGGATGCTTGGAAAGCTCGACTTCTAGCAGGGAGACAACTCAACGCGCCGGAGCCACAGCCCCCTTCAGGCGCAGCATCGCGCCGCAGCGGTCGCGGCCGTTCACTTCCGATTGGCCCAGACCCGGAACTGGCGAAGTGTCAGCCATTCAGAACTCCAATGTCCGCTCAGGGTCGTTTCTCCCCGTTGGGTTCGGGCCAACAAGCGGACGTTGGCATCCGGTTCCGGGAAGCAAGCATTCGCAGCGGGCGAGATGAGTCAGGAACGGCCATTTCGAAAGCCGCCGCACGCACGGCAGCAATCCACACAATGGGACCCCTTAGGGAGTCTGATTTTGGACGCCACCGCCTCCAAGCGCCAGGCCCTCACCACATGTTGCCCCCCTCCACGCCGCTTGCTATCCATGCAATCGATTACATCGGAACCGCAGAAGCCGCGCCAATGAGCTTCTGAACCGCGTAGACCTGCTCGGGAGGAGCTCAGACATGTCGGTGCAAGTGCGGCTGTTTCTGATGATGGTGCTGCAGCTGGCGGTCTGGGGGGCCTGGGCGCCGAAGCTGTTTCCGTACATGGGACTGCTGGGTTTCGCGACCTGGCAGCAGTCGCTGGTGGGCAGCTGCTGGGGGGTGGCGGCGCTGGCCGGGATGTTCTTTTCCAACCAGTTTGCGGATCGCAATTTCGCCGCCGAGCGGTTCATGGCGGTGAGCCATCTGTTGGGCGGCGTCGCCCTGATCGGCTGCGCCTTCACCACCAGCTTCTGGCCGTTCTTCGGCTGCTATCTGGTGTTCAGCCTGCTCTATGTGCCGACGCTCTCGGTCTCCAACTCCATCGCCTTCGCCAACCTGAAAGAGCCGGCGCGGGACTTTGGCGCGGTGCGCATGGGCGGCACCGTAGGGTGGATCCTGGTCAGCTGGCCGTTCATCTTCCTCCTGGGCGCGCAGGCCACGGCCGACCAGATTCGCTGGATCTTCCTGGTCGCGGCCATCGTGTCGTTTGCGCTGGCCGCCTATAGCCTGACCCTGCCCCACACCCCGCCACGGCGCGAGGCCGAGGGGGTTGACCGGCTGGCCTGGCGGCGCGCGGTCAAGCTGCTGGGGGTGCCGTTTGTGGGTGTGCTGTTCGGGGTCACCTTCATCGATAGCGTGATCCACAACGGCTATTTCGTGATGGCCGACGGGTTCCTGACCAACCGGGTGGGGATCGCCGGGAACCTGAGCATGCTGGTGCTGAGCCTGGGTCAGCTGGCCGAGATCGCCACCATGCTGGTGCTGGG
>JANORH010000377.1:0-7756 GCA_031415215.1 Alphaproteobacteria bacterium
GATCGCTGACGCGGGCCAGAACAACGCCGTCACCCTGCTCAATCGCGGCGCTGATTTCCCGACCGCCAAAAAGCCCAACGTGGACGGCATGATGGCGGCGCGCGACGCCGGGCGCATCAACATCCTAACCGAATCCAATACCAACCTGGTCGAGCCGGGCTGGATCACCGTCGAAACACCACAGGGTTCAACCCGATACAAATGCGACCGAATCATCGCCCGTATGGGGGCCGCGCCGCCCCGCGCATTCGTGGAGGCCGCCGGTGTCGCCTTCGCCAGTCCGGACCGGACGGCTTTCCCGACACTTACGCCCACCTTTGAGAGCGCAACAAAGCCCGGCATCTATGTAATCGGTGCGCTGGCCGGATACCCGCTGATCAAGCACTGCATGAACCAGGGCTACGACGCCGTTGAATTCATCAGCGGCAATACAAGTCTTGAGGCCGCCGACGAGCCGCTGCTGAAGGACAAACTGAAGGGCCTGCCCGGGACACGTTCGGTTGCCGAATGGCTGGAATTCCTGCGCAGTCATGTTGAAATCCTGAATGGCCTGTCGCCGCTTCAGATGCGCGAGTTCCTGCTGGACTCCGAGGTCCGCGCCTACAAGCCCGGCGATGCCGTCTTCACCCGTAATGAACAGGGCTCGTCGCTGTTCGGCATCGCGTCGGGCTCCGTCAAGGTCGAGGTTGACCCGGCCAATTCCGCCATCACCGTACCCATCGGCGAAAGCTCGATATTTGGCGAAGTCGGCCTGATCTCAGGCCGTCGGCGCGGTGCCACGATTCGCGCGGCCGACGCCTGTATCTGCGTCGAAATCCCCCGCATGGCCGCCCTGAAACTGATGTCGCAGGTGCCGGAAGCCCGCGAGACAGTGAACCGCATTACCACAGAGCGCCAGGTGCTGCAGATCTTCAAATCCGGCCTGACACCTTCTGATATCTCCGAGGTCCTGGCCGGTGCCCAGGTCATGGACGTGAAACCGGGTGAAGCCATCATCACCGAGGGCGATCTCTCGGATGACCTCTACATCATTCGCTCAGGCTCGATGATCGTCGAGAAGACGCTCGGCGGTCGGGCGGTATTCATTTCCTACGTGCCCGCCGGATCCTATTCCGGTGAGATGGCCATGATGGAGCGTTCGCCCCGGTCAACGACCGTAAAAGCGGCGATCCGGTCCACGGTAGTGAAACTGCCCGCTGAGCCGTTCCGGGAACTGCTCAAGCGCAAACCCGAGCTAGACAAGCGCATGCGCAGCGAAATGAAGGCGCGTCGCGAAATCAATGCCTTCATCGAGTCGCAACAGGACAAGTTCGCTGGTGCCGTCGACATGTACTCTTCCGTCGCCAACTTCCTGATCAAGCAGGGGATCGGCGAGGCTACGGACGTTTTGCTGATCGACGAAAGTCTTTGCGTCGGCTGCGACAATTGCGAGAAAGCCTGCGCCGACAGCCACGACGGCCTGTCACGCCTCAACCGCGAGGCCGGTACCACCTTCGCCGACATCCATGTGCCGACGTCATGCCGACACTGCGAACACCCGCACTGCATGAGCGACTGCCCGCCCAACGCTATCCGGCGTGGTCCCGACGGCGAAGTGTTTATCTCCGACGCCTGCATTGGCTGTGGCAACTGCCAGCGCGCGTGTCCCTATGGCGTGATCCAGATGGACAAGCCGCCGCCGCCCAAACCCAGCCTCATGAAGTGGATGCTGTTCGGTATGGGCCCGGGGCCCGGCCAGCCCGACTATGAATGGCGCAAGAAGGCCGCTGCCAAGCAAACCAGTGAATCGCCGAAACTGGCCATCAAGTGCGACATGTGTTCAGGAAAATCCGGGGGCCCCGCCTGTGTTCGGGCTTGCCCGACCGGTGCGGCGATTCGCGTTTCGCCTGACGCCTTCCTGTCCGTCGCCCGGATCGACAGGGGCGCGAACTAGGTCGTGGCACAAGCCGGGGGGCAATCAGGACGCGTTCGTCAAAGAACTCATGAAGGGTTCCTGCGACACAAGGGATTCCGCTGGGCATTCGTCGCCACGGGTCTGTCCGTTGCGGCTGTCGGAATCTATTTCGTCGTCGCATTGCAGATCTCGGAACCGCCCAGCGGGGGTAGCTGGATCGGCTATACACTCGGCACCATCAGCGCCGGGCTTATCGTCTGGCTGGCGTCCCTGGGTATCCGCAAGCGCGCTGTAAGCGACGGGCACTATTCTCTGAAGGCGTGGGTGTCAGCTCACGTTTATCTGGGCCTGTCCCTGACCGTGCTGGCGACGCTGCATACCGGGTTTCAATTCGGGTGGAACATCCACACCCTGGCCTATGGCCTGATGATGCTGGTGATTGCGTCCGGCGGGCTGGGTATCTGGGCCTATTCCGTCCTGCCCCACCGCCTCAGCGCCAATCGCGGCGAGGTCACGCGCCGACAGATGCTGGACAATGTCACCAGTCTGAACGCCCAACTCCAGGAGGCCGCCCAGCCGCTCAATCGTACCGGTGCCGCCATCGTCCGTCACTCGATCGAGGACACCGAGATCGGTGGTGGTTTCTGGCAGCGCCTGACGGGGAACTACAGTGACTGCGCCAACAAACAGGCGCTGGGCAGCCTTCGTAACCTTTCCGACAATGGTCCTGACGGCGAGTTGCTTGCCAAGATCGACACTTTAATGACCCAAAAGGCCGATGCGCTCGCGCTCGCCCGGCGGCAGATGCGAATCACAGCGCTTCTGGAAGCCTGGTTGTTCGTGCACATCCCGGCCACGTTCGCCCTGCTGGCAGCGCTGGTTGCGCACATCGTCAGCGTTTTCGCATACTGGTGATATGGCTCAGGAATTTCATCTCAGGCTGATCACTCAGCGCGCCGCCGGTGGCGATCCGATCATTCGCGAGCGCACGCTCGCGGGTCCTGAAGTGACCATCGGGCGATCCCCGGACAGTGATATCCTGCTGACCGATCTCTCGGTGGATCTCCATCACGCCAAACTGCGCTTCGCCGGCCTCGGTCGGGTCACGCTGGAAAGCGTCAGCGACGCACCGTTCCTGCTGAACAATCAATCCACCCAAAAGGTAGACTTCAGCGTATCGAGCGGTCCGTTGGCCGCCTTTGGGGACTATCGCCTGGCGTTTGAGGCCGGCGAAGACGGCGGAGCGGTAATCACCGTCACCCGCGAGGAGTATGAACACCATCCAAGCCCCAGCGTCTTCTCACTCAAGGCACCGGTGTTCGGCCGGCGCAACATGGCCTGGGGCCTGGGTCTGGGCATATTTCTGATCTGCCTGCTGGTGCCACTGATCGGGACAGTCTGGCTGTCGCAGGCGAAGATCCATCCGGACCAGCAATGGTCGTCTGGGCCACTCTCCAAGGCCCATGCGTTTCTTGAGAATGACTGCAAGGCCTGCCACGCCAAGGCGTTCGTGGCGGTGCGCGACGAGACCTGCCTGACCTGCCACAAGTCGGGCACGGACCCGGTCGCCGAGGCCGCGGTGCTGGCGCGCTCCAGCGAAGGGGGAAGTCCGTTCGAGCCGCGCCTGATCGCAGAGCATGCGCCGCACAACAAATTGAGGGCGGCGACACCCCTGCCCGACACGCTCGCTCCAAAGATAGGCGCTGTGATCCAACGCGCGTTCAATCACCCTACTGACCGCTGTGCCAGTTGCCATCTGGAACACACCAAACCGGAAAAGGCCGTTAGCCTGGACCCAAAGGCACCCCTGTCGGACAAGCCGACGCTCGTGGTGGTTCAAGACTGCGAGAGCTGTCACTCCAAACTCAAGATGCGGTTGGCCAAGACGGATCTGATCGACACACCCGACTGGGGCCGCCATCCGACATTTCGGCCGCTGATCATGACCTCGGCGGCGGGTCCAAAACCGACGTTCCAACGCCTTGAACTCAAGGACATGCCGCTTGAGCGCAATGGCCTGATTTTCCCGCACAAGGTGCACCTCGATCCGCTGGGCGGGGTCGCGAGGCAGGCCATCGTGCTGGGCAAGGCCAATGGCTATGGCGCAGCGCTGGAGTGCGCGTCGTGCCATACCCGCGACGTGTCCGGGAATGGCTTCAAGCCTATTGAGATGGAAGAGGACTGCGCCAGCTGTCACTCATTGGCGTTCGCCCGCGATGGCGCTGGCCGTCTGAAGTCCCTGCCTCATGGTGAACTGCAGAAGGTCGTTGATACCCTAAGCGGTAAAACGGTTTCTGGCTCAAGTGTTGCTGATCGCCTGCGGCCTGGCACGATCCGACCCACGGCGTTTGCAGCGAACAGCGCCGGTGCCTATCGCGCCACCTTCTCCAAAGGCGGGGCCTGCTACGACTGTCACACCATCACCTGGGCCGGCGATACGGTTCAAATGGCGCCCGTCAAGCTCACACAGCGATACCTGCCACGCGGTGCATTCAACCACGGCGTGCCCGAACACGGCGGACCGGGTCAGCCCAAGGCCGGTGGATTCGAATGCGTGGATTGTCACAAGGCCGCGACGTCAGAGCGGGCAGCCGATGTCCTGATCCCTGACCTGGCCAAATGCGCCAGCTGCCACGGCAAGACAGAAGCGCAAACCAAGGCCGCCGACGACGCCAACTGCACCACCTGCCACAGCTTCCACGCCCCAGGAAAAGCCACTCCGCCTCCGGGCCATCCACGACTGGAAACCTTGCGATGGACGCAAGTGGTCGCCCGGAGGGGCGCGGGGGCGTAGCCGACAGGTCGACCCTATTTCCGCGGAAGTGATAAGAGAAACGCCGCCCCGAGGAAACGGGACGGCGTTTGCAGTTTCAGTTGTGTTGAGGGCAGCCTACACCACCCCGAAGGCCAGCATGGCGTCAGCCACCTTCTTGAAGCCCGCGATGTTGGCACCGCGAACATAGTCGGTGACCTTGGAACCCGGGCGACCGCCGTACTCGACGCAAGAGGCGTGGATGCCGGCCATGATGTCTTCCAGCAGCCGCTGCAGTTCGGCTTCCTTCCAGGAGATTCGGGCCGAGTTCTGGCTCATTTCCAGACCGGACACCGAAACGCCGCCAGCGTTGGCGGCCTTGCCGGGCGCGAACAGGATCTGGGCGTCCTTGAACACGTGGACGCCTTCCAGGGTGGTGGGCATGTTGGCACCCTCCGAGACCCCGATACAGCCGTTCTGGACCAGCAGGCGCGCATCGTCACCCGTCAGCTCGTTCTGGGTGGCGCACGGCAGAGCCAGGTCGCAAGGCACGCCCCAAGGGGTCTTGCCCGAGACGAACTCGGACCCCTTGAACTCCTTTGCGTACTCCGAAATCCGCCCGCGACGCTTGTTCTTCAGGTCCTTGATCCAGTTGACCCGCTCTTCCGAAATGCCCGCAGGATCATAGATGTAGCCCTCGGAGTCAGACAGGGTCAGAACCTTTCCGCCCAGCTGATTGATTTTTTCAGCCGCGTGGGTGGCCACGTTGCCCGAGCCGGAGATCGCGACCTTCTTGCCTTCCACGCCGTCCTTCTGGGTGGCCAGCATATTGCGCAGGAAATAGACCGCACCGTAGCCGGTGGCCTCGGTGCGGATCAGGCTACCGCCGTACTCCAGCCCCTTGCCGGTCAGGACGCCCGTGAACTCGTTCGTCAGGCGCTTGTACTGGCCGAACATGTAGCCGATCTCGCGACCGCCAACGCCGATATCGCCGGCTGGCACGTCGATGTCCGCGCCGATGTAGCGGTAAAGCTCGTTCATGAACGACTGGCAGAAGCGCATCACTTCGTTGTCGGACTTGCCCTTGGGATTGAAGTTCGCCCCGCCCTTGCCACCGCCCATGGGCAGGCCGGTGAGCGCGTTCTTGAACGTCTGTTCGAACGCCAGAAACTTCAGGACGCTCTCCGTCACCGAGGGGTGAAAGCGGATGCCGCCCTTGTAGGGCCCGATAGAGTTGTTGTTCTGGACGCGCCAGCCGCGTTGGACGCGGATGTTGCCGTTGTCATCTTCCCAGCAAACCCGGAAACTGATCACCCGATCCGGCTCGGCAATGCGCCGCAGGATCTGGTACTTGTGATACTGTTCCTTGTCCTGAATGTAGTCGTAGATGTCTTCGGCGACTTCCTGCACAGCCTGGGCGAACTCAGGTTGCCCGGGATTGCGCCGCCTCACACCGTCGATGAATGTCGCAAGATCGACATGATCAGTTACCGCCATTTAGTCCCCCTGATGCGCGCGAACCCGGTTCGCCTGCCGTTTCCAGACTCAGCTAACTACGAAATCCGCCCGGACTTAAGCGCAAAACGACGTGAGATGTCCAAGCTTGCTTTAAGGCACTTCACAAGTCGCCGGAATTTGCGACAACAGGCGCGCTGTGATGGGGGCTAACAAATGACCAAGGCATCTGATCTGTTCGTACAATGTCTGGAGGAAGAAGGCGTCCTGCACGTTTTCGGCGTTCCCGGCGAAGAGAACCTCGACTTTCTGGACAGCCTGTCGCGATCGAAAAAGATTGAATTGATCCTGACCCGTCACGAGCAGGGCGCAGGCTTCATGGCCGCAACCTATGGCCGCCACACCGGTAAGGCGGGCGTCTGCGTGGCCACCCTGGGTCCGGGCGCAACCAACTTTGTCACAGCTGCTGCCTATGCCCAGCTAGGCGGCATGCCGATGTTGATGCTGACCGGACAGAAGCCGATCAAGAAGTCCAAACAGGGCCGGTTCCAGATTCTGGACGTGGTGTCCATGATGGGTCCGCTGACAAAATTCACCCACCAGTTGGCCTCGGCCGACAATATTCCCTCCAAGATTCGCGAAGCGTTCCGTCTGGCTCAGGAAGAAAAGCCCGGTGCCGTCCACATCGAATTCCCCGAGGACATCGCCGACGAGCACACCGACGAAAAGCCGATGGTGAAGAGCAATGCGCGCCGTCCGGTGGCCGACGAAAAGTCGATCCGCGCCGCCGCCAAGCGCATTGAGCAGGCAAAGTCACCGATCCTGGTCATCGGGGCCGGTGCCAATCGCGCCATGACAAGCCGGATGCTCACCCAGTTCATCGAAAAGACCGGTATCCCGTTTGTATCTACGCAACTCGGCAAGGGCGTCGTCGACGAAACCAACAGCAAGTTCCTGGGTTGCGCGGCACTGTCGGCTGGCGATTTCGTGCACCGCGCCATCGGCGCTGCCGACCTGATCATCAACGTCGGTCACGACGTAATCGAAAAGCCGCCATTCTTCATGCAGGTGGGCGGCACTGAGGTGATCCACATCAATTTCCGGTCGGCTGAGGTCGACCCGGTCTACTTCCCGCAATATGAAGTGATCGGCGATATCGGCAACGCGATATGGCAGATCAAGGAAGACATCCTGCCTCAGGCCGGCTGGGATTTCTCGGTCATGCATCGGGCGCGCGCGGCAGAAGTCGAGCACACCGCCAAATCCATCGGCGACATGCGCTACCCGATTTATCCGCAGCACCTGGTACACAAGATCCGCGAGGTCATGCCGGATAACGGCATCATCTGCCTCGACAACGGCGTCTACAAAATCTGGTTCGCCCGCAACTATCCCGCACGCATGACCAATACAGTCCTGCTGGACAATGCGCTCGCCACGATGGGCGCAGGCCTGCCGTCGGCGATGGCCTCGTCGATGGTCTATCCGGACCGTAAAGTCATGGCGATCTGCGGCGATGGCGGCTTCATGATGAACAGCCAGGAGATGGAAACGGCTGTCCGTCTGAAGCTCAACATCACGGTGCTGATTCTGAACGACAACAGCTACGGCATGATCCGCTGGAAGCAGGCCAACATGGGCTTCAAGGACTGGGG
>JANORH010000378.1:0-2133 GCA_031415215.1 Alphaproteobacteria bacterium
CTCATCGACGCCGTCGACGCCAAGAACCTGGTGTTGGCCCTGGCCCGGCCGGAACCGGCAAGACCTACCTGGCCATCGCCAAGGCCGTCGAGGCGCTGGAGGCCGGCCGCGTCGGTCGCATCGTTCTGTCACGACCGGCGGTCGAGGCGGGCGAATCCATCGGCTTCCTGCCCGGCGACGCCGAGGACAAGCTGGCCCCCTATCTGCGCCCGCTCTACGACGCCCTGTCGGACCGGCTCTCGATGCGCCGCGTCCGGACCCTGATGTCCGAAGGCGCCATCGAGATCGCCCCGGTCGGCTTCATGCGCGGCCGCACCCTCAACAACGCCTTCGTGGTCATCGACGAGGCCCAGAACTGCACCTACGTCCAGCTCAAGATGCTGCTGACCCGGCTGGGCTGGCACTCCACCATGGTGGTCACGGGCGACCCCGACCAGTCCGACCTGCTCCCCACCTTCTCCGGCCTCGGCCCCGTCGCCGACAAACTGCAAACCGTCGACAACATCGCCGTCGTCCGCCTCGCCGACCGCGATATCGTCCGCCACCCCCTGGTCGCCGAAATGCTGGGGGTTCTGTAGCCGACCGAAAGCTTTTCCCTCCCCTTAATGGGGAGGGACAGGCCGCCCTGCGGCCAGGGTGGGGAATAGCGGTTCGGGCGCGGTCGTGAGGGAAATAGCCCCCAAAAAATCTCGTCATTACCCGGCTTGACCGGGTAACCCATAAACACCGAGGTCAGCCGAACAAGATCAAGGGGTCCCCGCCGTCGTCCCTCAGCGACCGCCCTCGGTCCGCGCGATGTCCTTGCGCAGCAGGTCGTTGACCAACTCGCTCAGCGAGGCGCCACCCGCGCGCGCGCGATCCAGGCAATAGCCCAGCACGTCGGGGTCCAGGTGCACAGGCGGCACAAGCTCGGCACCGGGCCGGTAGAAGCGGCCGCGCTCGGCGCCGCTGAAGTCGTATTCGTCTTTAATCGCCCTGCCTCGTCTTCGTACTGGCGGATCTCTCTTCGGGACGGGCGTCAGGCCGAGATGATCCGGATGAGCGCTCGCTCTGCACTCAAGTCTGCATGGGTATGCACCACCGGCAAAAAACCTCGGTAACAGCCCGCCCCATAGTCACCCATCGCTCTTCGCCGCCGGGGCCGGGGCCGGGGTCGTCCAGCCGCGACAGCGCAAGAGGGTCGGCAAACACGCTCATCGCGTCCTCGAACCCCACACCATGCTTCGTCCGGTTGGATTGCGCCTTCGCCGGGTCCCAGTCGAACTCGATCCTCAAGGCTCAGCCTCCAAGGTTCCGAAACGCGCGGGGCCCGGCCCAATGAACCCCACCACAATGATCGTCATCGCCGGGCGTTCGTCCCGGCGACCCATAAGCGCCGACGCCTGCCGGATTGAGCAGAAGCGGGGCCGCTGAACCTCCGACGGCACCGCCAGCGTCTATGGGTCCCCGGCACGGCGGCGCTGCGCGCCTTGGCCGAGGATGACGAGCCTGGAGGGAATGGAGGTCGCACCCCCCTCACGCCGCCCGCCGCGCCGCGAACCGGCCATCCCCCACCGCCGTCACCCAGCCATAGCGCACCAGCGTGTTCAGCCCCAGCACCACGCCGTGTTCGATGCGCTTGCCGCTGCCCTTGAAGCCGCGCGCCAGTTCGGCGGCGTCCATTGGCCGCCCGGCCGCCAGCAACAGTGCCTCCACCGCCAAAGGCCGCTCCACCGGGTCCTTGGGAAATACCGGCAGGCCCTTGTCGATCGCCACCACCCTCGGGCCCAGGTCCAGTTCGCCGGTCTTCGCCGTCGCCCCCTTGGCAAAGCGCGGGATTTGATAGTCGGGCCGCAGCCAGCGCACCTGTCCCGCCGCCTCCTCCTTCGCCCGCTCGGCGTTCAACGCCACCAGCCGTGCCAGGATGTCGTCGTCGCTCAGGTCGGCGGGCCAGCCATAGGCCTGCGCCGTCAGGGCGTCGATCTGCTCGTGCAACTCCTTGAGGATCAGCACCCGCCCGCGCTGTTTGGCGTCCTCCTCGGCGGGTGTCAGCGCGGCACCGGCCTTTACCTTCTCGATCAGGTTGTAGAGGCCGGTGAGGGTGAGGTCGGGGTTCTCAGCGAGGACGAGCTTGCGGGTGGCGTCGAGTTCTTC
>JANORH010000379.1:0-5872 GCA_031415215.1 Alphaproteobacteria bacterium
CCCCCGCTCCGCGGGGGAGGCAAGTGGTATTGGCTGAAATTCTTGCCTACCCCGTTTACGGGGGAGGGGGACCGCGCCCATCGGGCGTGGTGGAGGGGGCGGACGCCGCACGGTAATGCGATCCTCGATTCTCACATCGAAACGGGCCAAGGCTTTACGCCGGAACCTGACGCCACCGGAAGTCATGCTGTGGATGCGTTTGAGACGGCGATCACCGGACAATCCTGTCTTCCGCAACCAACACCCTCTTGGTCCCTTCATTCTGGATTTCTACTGCCCGGCGGCAAAGCTGGTGATCGAGATTGACGGCGATGGTCACGGCGAGGATTCCCAGATCGAGCACGATGAGCGACGCGACGCATGGCTGAATGGGCAGGGTGTGGTGGTCTATCGCGTGCTTGCCTCGTCAGTGTTCCAGGATGCGGATGATGTGGCCGACGGAGTGCGTAGGAAGGCGGACGAGTTGATAGCGGTGCGTGGGGCCGCCCCCTCCACCACGCCCTCTGCGGGGCGCGGTCCCCCTCCCCCGCTTTGCGTGGGAGGCGAGTGATGATCGCAGCCCTGTCCAACGTCGAGGTTGACTACGACCGGGGGCTGGCGCTGGGGCCGCTGTCGCTGGGCATCGGTGCGGGAGAGATCGTGGCGCTTGTCGGCCCGTCGGGGTGCGGCAAGTCGACCGCGCTGCGGCTGCTGGCCGGGCTGGAACAGCCAACGCGAGGCACCGTCACACGGGCGACCGGGCGGGGCGAGACGGCGGTGGTGTTTCAGGCACCGACGCTGGCGCCGTGGCTTTCAGCACAAGCGAATGTGGCTCTGCCGCTGGAGCTGTCGGGTACGCCCCGACCCGAGGCCAGGCGGCGCGCCGACAAGGCCTTGGCTCGTGTGGGCCTGAGTGGCGCGGAGGCCGCGCGGCCAGCGCAGCTGTCCGGCGGGATGGCGATGCGGGTGTCGCTGGCGCGCGCGCTGGTGACCAGTCCGAAGCTGCTGTTACTGGACGAACCGTTCGCGGCACTGGACGAGATCACCCGACGGTCGCTGGCCGACGATGTGCTGACACTCTGGGCCGCCACGAAACCGGCAATCGTCTTTGTGACCCACAATGTCGAGGAGGCGGTATACATGGCCTCGCGGGTCGTGGTGATCAGCCGTGGGCCCGGTCGGATTGCGGGTGACTTTGACGTCGAAGGCCCCCTGCCGCGTCCACCTCATTTCAGAACCCAGGCCAACTTCCGCGCGACTGTGGAAGCGGTGTCAGACGCCTTGGCTCAGGGGGTCGCGGCATGAACCGTCTCGCGCCGCTTCTGTTGATTGCCGTCTTGCTGGGCGGTTGGGAGATCGCCTGTCAGGTGATGCAGGTGCCGGTCTATTTCCTGCCGCCACCGTCTGCTGTGGCCCTGGCTTTGGCCGAACACTGGCCAGCGCTGGTTGCGGCCTCTTGGCGGACGCTATCGGTGGCGTTGATCTCGCTGGTGCTGGCCAGCCTGATCGCCCAGGCGCTGGCCATCCTGACCGCTGTCAGCCCGTTTCTGGACCGCGCCATCCGGCCGCTGGCCTCGGTGGTGCAGGTCACCCCCGTGGTCGCCATCGCGCCGCTGGTGCTGATCTGGGCTGGACTGGACCATCCGGAGCGCGCGCTGGTGACGCTGGCCGTGCTGGTCGCTTTCTTCCCGATCTTCTCCGGGGCCACAGCGGGCCTGCGTTCAGCCGACCCCGACCTGGAACGCCTGTTCGCCCTCTATGGTGCCGGCAGATGGCAGCGGGTGGTGCGGCTGCGTTTGCCGTCGGCGGTGCCCTTCTTGCTGGAGGGTCACAAGGTGGGCGCGGGCCTGGCGCTGATCGGTGCGGTGGTGGCTGAATTCGGGGCCGGCTCGGGCGGGGTTCGCGGGCTGGCCTGGCAGATCCTCGACGCCGGCAACAAACTCCAGACCGACCGCATGATCGCAGCACTGGTGGTCCTGGGTGCGATGGGCGTGGCCCTGCACGCCACCCTCGAAGCCATAGAGCGCGCAGGCCTCAAATGGTGGCGCGGCCGGTGAAGCTTAAGGGACCGTGCGGTCTGAACGATCGCGCAGCCGCTCCATCGCATCGTTGGCCAGCACGCTGGCCGAGCGCAGGCCGTGCTCGCCAAACACATCGAGAGCTGCGTCCAGGGCCATGAGGGCGGCGGCGCGTTCGCCGCGGTCGACGCCGGTCATGCCAAGGCGAGCTTCGTACATCCGGGCCAGATGCAGCTGGGCCAAGGCCCAACCCACCGGATCGCGGCGGGGCGACAGCTTTCCCAGCTCTATCTTCATGGCGGCTTCGGCGACGTCCAGGACAGCCCCATCACCGGTGATTTCGGCGACGCGCGCCAGGCAGACCGCGCGCGAACTGGCGGCGACACCGCGCAGCGGCAGGGTATGAGTTTCCTTCAACACCAGACTGGCGCGGTCGAAGCAGCTGACGGCGTGCTCGAACGCGCGCGCATCGCTGGCGGCCTCGCCCAGGGCCTGCAGGGCCTGCGCCAGCGCGACCTGGGTGCGCGCCCAGTCCAGCGGGCTGTGATCGCGGGTCAGATTATCCAGGGCCAGGGCCAGGGCACCCGCACCGGCCGCCAGGGAATCAACGTCGCCGATCACCTCGCCACGGGCGGCCAACGCCTGACCATGGGCGACCTTCGCGCGGGCCCAGGTCAGCGGTTCGTAGGCGGAATCCAGCCGTGCGGCGGCGTCCGAGGCATCGCGCGCGGCAAGATCAAGCAGGTCGCCGTCCTTCAGTCGTGCACCCCAGACGGCCAGCAGGTCCGCACGGATGAGGCGGCATTCGGCCGCCAGCGCCCGTGCTGCCGGAACCCGCCGGGCGATGGTGTCGAGGGCTGTGATCGGGGCGTTGAGCGTTGCTGACCAGGCACGCGCCTCTGCGGCGCCGGAAACCTCCAGAATGCGGCGGCCCTCGATGGCTGCAAGTCCAACGTCGGCCAACGGCGCGGCCAGCCCGCCCCTTACGGACGAACGTGCCTCGTTGAAGGCGACTTCAGCCGCGGCGCTGAGACCCGCATCCCCGAAAATCTCTGCGCCCAGCAGGGCACAGAAGGCCTGTTCGCAGCGTGCCCGGGCCCAGCCGTCACGGCGGTGGTTGGCCTCGAACCCGGCCGCTGCCGTTTCGGCGCCGGCGGCGGCCTTTCGGAGCGCGACCGGATCGCCCGTGCGACGTGCGACCTCGCGCCAGACGATGGCGGCCTCCAGTCGGCGGGCGGGCTTGTCCTTGGCGCCGATACGTCCGGCAGCGACGTCGGCGGCCTTGGCTTCCTGCGCCAGCAGCCGGGCGTCCAGTAACTCCAGAAGCGACGAATCGCCCCCGGTCAGACCGTCGGACGGCGTCCTGATCTTCTCCGCAGAGAAGAAACGCTTCAGCTCGCGGCCCAGTTCGAACATGACCGGCTCCGAACCCGTCGGCGTCCCACCTTGGAACGCTCTGACCGGGCCTTGTCGGAACACAGCAAAGCCGGAGCCGCAGACTTTAACAAGTGGTTAACTTGCACGGTATGGTTAACGAACGTGGACCAGATCAACAGTAAACGCCGAGGGAGAACCAAGATCCACCGCCCCCAACATTAACACGTTACGCGAAAACCGAGAGCTGCTCCCCGGGCGACAGGGCGCGCCAGTCACCGGATTGCAGATCATCCGGCAGTGCCAGCCCGCCGATCCGGTCCCGATGCAGGCCTGTGACATGATTGCCGACAGCGGCGAACATTCGTCGGACCTGATGATAGCGGCCCTCGATGATGGTCAGCCGGGCCTGTTTGTCACCCATCGGCTCCAGCAGCGCCGGTGCCAGTGGCGTGGTTTCGCTGTCCAGCATCAGCGTCCCGGAGGCAAAGACCTCGGCCTCGGCCCCGTCCAGCGGTCGGTCCAGGGTGGCCACATAGCACTTGGCCACGTGATGGCGCGGCGAGATCACCTGATGCAGAAATGCCCCGTCATCCGTGATCAACAGAAGCCCCGAGGTCTCCTTGTCCAGCCGCCCGATGGTCGATAGCGATGGCATCCGGGCCCGCCACCGCATCGGCAACAGTTCATAGACGCTGCGACCCGGCTCCTTGTGCGAACAGACCACCCCCAGCGGCTTGTGCATCACCAGCGTCAGCGGCGCGGGCGGGTCGAGCGGCCGGCCCGTCACGGTCATCCGCGCTGACAGGTCCGGTGTCAGCGCGATGCGTGCGCCGGCATCCTTGATGACGACGCCGTCAAGCTCCACCTGACGATGCGCCACGAGCGCGGTCACCTCGCGACGCGAACCGTATCCGAGGTTGGCCAGCAGCCGGTCCAGCCGGGCCATCGGGAGCTTGCCACTCATTTGCGGGCCTCGATGACTTTATAGCCGCCGGTGTCCGCCTTGACGGCTACCGACGCAAACAGGCGGCCGAGCGCGGCCTCGTAGGGCAGATGCCGGTTAGCCACCAGCCAGCAGGACCCGCCGCGACGCAGGCATCGCGCGGCAGTTTCGACAAAGGCCACGCCCAGATCACGATCCTCACGGCCGCCGTCGTGGAACGGCGGGTTCATCACTACGAAGTCCAGGCCGGAGAGGTCTTCGTCCATCCTGCGCAGATCGGCCTGCAAGATCATCAAGCGAGGGTCGTCGAGATTGTGCCGGGCGCAGGCCACCGCGCGGCGGTCGATATCCACGCAGGTCAGCGCGGTCACCGCCCCGGACGCGAGCACGGCGGTCGCCAGCAAGCCAACGCCGCAGCCCAGGTCGGCACCCCTGCCCGAGAGTTGCGGCAAAATCTCGATCAGCCGCGCGCTGCCGGGATCGAGTCGGTCCCAGCTGAACACGCCCGGCTGCGACCACACGCCGAGGTTGGCTACAATGCGCGGCGCGCCGGCGGCGATGGCGGCCTCGACGCCGGTAAGCGTATCCGGCCGCGTGACGCTGCAGAACCGGTGATGTCGACGCGCATCCTCAGCGACCTCGCAGCCGAAGGCCTCCAGGGCCTTGCGCAGCCGCGCGCCGCCCTTGTCCTTGGGCGCAAGGGCCAGCAGGCGACCGCCGTGGCGCAGCACCCTGAGCGCCTGCGCCAGCACATAGTCGCGTTCCAGCGTCCCGCCGGGAGCCAGGACGATGACCTCGCTGGCAGAGGTATCGGGGATATCGACAAGGTCCGTGGAGTCGGGGATCAGCGGGGAAACCTGCAACGCCGTGGCCGGGATCTCGACGAGGCCGGGTGCGGGGAGGCCGTAGAGGAGCGTGCTCATCACACCTCCCCCGCGAAACGGCGGGAGGGGGACCGCGCCCCGCAGAGGGCGTGGTGGAGGGGGCAGGCTTCAAGCTCAGCGCCACGACGATAAGGAAGACGCAGCAGGTCGGGCTTGCCTCCTCCACCCCCCGCTCTTCGGCGGGCGGTCCCCCTCCCGCCGCTTTGCGGGGGAGGTAAGGCGTGGAGGGCGAACGCCAAACCTAAGCCCGTTCCTTCGACCGCTCGAAGCGGATGCCCGGGTTGCGATCAACGGCGTAGCCGACGTCCCAGGAGCTTTTGGCCAGGAACACCGGCTGCTCGTCGATGTCGGTGCCCATGGCCCCGCGATGTTTGCTCATGAAGTCCTCGAGGACGGCCTTGTCGCCCAGGATCCAGCGGGCCTCTCCATAGGGGCTGGCCTCGAAGATCACATCGAGCTGGTATTCCTCCCGCAGCCGGTCGGCCATCACCTCGAACTGAAGCTGGCCTACCGCTCCGACGATGAAGTCCGAACCGATCGACGGGCGGAACAGCTGGGTGACGCCCTCTTCGGCCAGGCTTTCCAGCGCCTTTTTCAGGTGTTTGGCCTTCAGCGGGTCCTTCACCCGCACCCGCTGCAGGATTTCCGGTGCGAAGTTGGGCAGGCCGGCG
>JANORH010000380.1:0-2528 GCA_031415215.1 Alphaproteobacteria bacterium
GCTGGACGCCGGGCTGCACGTGATGAGCGACAAGCCCGCGACGCTCAATCTGGCGCAGGCTCTGGACCTGGCGCGCAAGGTGGAGGCTTCGGGCAAGGTCTATGGCCTGACCTATGTCTACACCGGCTATCCGATGGTGCGGGAAGCCCGCGAGATTGTTCGGCGCGGTAACCTGGGGGCGGTGCGCAAGATCGTGGTGGAATATGCTCAAGGCTGGCTGTCGCGCCCCATCGAGCGAGACGGCGACCGGCAGGCCAGCTGGCGGAATGACCCCGCCCAGGCCGGGGTCGGCGGCTGCATCGCCGACATCGGTGTCCACGCCTTCAACATTGCCGAGTTTGTCAGCGGGGTCCGCGTCGAGCGGCTGTGCGCCGATGTGGCCAGCGTGGTGCCGGGCCGGGTGCTGGACGACGACTGCAACATGTTGCTGCGGTTTGAGGGTGGGGTTCGCGGGGTGCTGATCGCGTCACAGATCTCGGCGGGCGCGCGCAATGGTCTGCAGATCAAGGTTTATGGCGAGAAGGGCTGCGTTGCCTGGTCGCATGATCGGCCCACGGAACTGGCGCTCGACCTGCTGGACGCGCCCAGCCAGATCCTGCATGCGGCGTCGGGCTATCTCAGCGCCCCGGCCCGGGCGACGGTGCGCCTTCCCACAGGCCATCCCGAGGGCTTCATCGAGGCTTTTGCCAATCTCTATCGCGACATGGCCGATGCCATTGCCGCGGGGCGGACCGATCCTGCCCCGGTGCCCGGCATCGCCGATGGCCTGCGGGGCATGGCGTTTGTTGAGCGTGCCGTTGCCGCCAGCCGGAATGGCGAGGGCTGGGTGTCACTGGAGGGAGTACGCCCGTGAAGACGTTGAAGGGGCCGGGCATCTTCCTGGCGCAATTCATCGGCACCGAGGCGCCGTTCAATAGCCTGGACAGCATCGCCGAGTGGGCGGCGGGGCTGGGCTATGTGGGCGTGCAGATGCCGACGGGTGGGGCGGACTCGCTCTTCGACCTGCAACGCGCCGCCGACAGCCAGGACTACTGCGACGAGATCGCTGGCCGACTGGCGGCTCACGGCCTGGTCATCACCGAGCTTTCCACGCATCTGCAGGGCCAGCTTGTGGCGGTGCATCCCGCCTATGACGAGCTGTTCGACGGCTTCGCGCCGCCCGAGGTTCGCGGCAAACCGAAGGCGCGGCAGGAATGGGCCGTGCGCCAGCTCAAGGCGGCGGCCAGGGCCAGCCGGCGGTTGGGTCTGGCCGCGCACGCCACCTTCTCCGGATCTCTGGCCTGGCCCTATCTCTATCCATGGCCGCAACGCCCGGCAGGGCTGATCGAAGAGGCGTTTGCTGAGCTGGGCCGGCGCTGGCGACCAATTCTCGACGCCTTTGACGAAGCCGGGGTCGACGTTTGCTACGAGATCCACCCGGGCGAGGACCTGCACGACGGGGCCACCTTCGAGCGGTTTCTGGACGAGGTGGGCGGCCACGTGCGGGCCTGCATCCTCTACGACCCCAGCCATTTTGTGCTGCAGCAACTGGACTATCTGGACTTCATCGACCACTATCACGCCCGTATCCGCGCCTTCCACGTGAAGGACGCCGAGTTCCGGCCGAACGGGCGCTCCGGCGTCTATGGTGGGTTTCAATCCTGGGTCGACCGGCCGGGCCGGTTCCGCTCGCCGGGCGACGGGCAGGTGGATTTCGGGGCGATCTTTTCCAAGCTGGCCCAGTACGACTTCCCCGGCTGGGCGGTGCTGGAGTGGGAGTGCGCGCTGAAGCACCCCGAAGATGGCGCGGCAGAAGGCGCGCCATTTATCCGCGACCACATCATCCGCGTGACCGACAGGGCGTTTGACGACTTCGCCGGATCGGGGTCGGATGCGGGGCGGAACCGGCGGTTGCTGGGGCTGAAGCCGCTCAACGCCTGTCCTGAATGATCACTTCGACCGGTAACTCAATACCCCTCAAAAAGCTCGTCATCACCCGGCTCTTGTCCGGGTGACCCATAAACACCGAGCTTGCCGGATAGGACAGAAGCGTCGCCGCCGAGGTTCCTTCGACATCGCCTGCGTCTATGGGTTGCCCGACCAAGTCGGGCAATGACGAGCAAGAAAATAGGATCGATCCGTCCTGGGTGTGGAATTCGTTAGAGCGCTGCCAGCACCGCGTCGCCCATCTGGACGGTCGTCAGTGAGCCGCCCAGATCGCGCGTGCGGGCACCGTCGGCCAGGGTGCGGCCCACGGCAGCATATAACCGATCCGCTTCCGCCGGACGGCCCAGCGACCAGCGCAGGGCCATCTCGAACGACAGGATCGAGGCCAAGGGATTGGCAACGCCCTGCCCGGCGATATCCGGCGCAGAGCCGTGGATGGGCTCATAGAGACCGGGCGTTCCCGCAATCCCCAGCGCTGCCGAGGGCAGCATGCCTAGCGAGCCGGTCAGCTGGGCCGAGATGTCCGACAGGATGTCGCCGAACAGGTTGTCGGTGACCAGCACGTCGAACTGTTTGGGGTTTTTCACAATCTGCATGGCGGC
>JANORH010000381.1:0-10169 GCA_031415215.1 Alphaproteobacteria bacterium
CTGATCGACCTGCCCGGGGTCAAGGACCTCGAGTTCCGCGCAGTGATGAAGCGCGACTTCGCCGAACCAGAGGCCCGCGCCGAATTTCCCGAGATCGACGCTTGCTCAACCGCAATCTTCGGCCTGACAGCCGATGAGGCCCAGGACACTCCCCGCCCCGCCGACTGGGATCACATTGAGGCCAAGACCGTGCCAGTTCAGGTCGCGGCCTTCGAAGATGCAGGCTGGGACGTCACGGACGACAAGCGCCGACCGCTGCGGGTGTTGGGCCACTTCAACGCCCAGCTCTGGCTGGCCGTGCGGGGCGTGGCAGGCACCTTGCCCTTCCAGGCGGACAGCGGCGAACCCGAAGCCTGGGTCTCCAAACTGGAAGCCGAGGCCAAGCGGTTCCGGAAGCGGTAGGAAAAGCGCCGCATCTGATCTGGATCAAGGCGGTTCGATCCTGTTGCGCCTCTAACCAAAGGCACGGCTTGATGGAGACGATAGATGCACCGGCTCGCCGCGACAGTCTTGCTCGTTATGACCCTGAGTACCGGCGCGGCTTTGGGCAGCCCGAAGCCTGACCCGGCCATCGCGCGTGGTCATGACACGGCGCAACGTGCCTGCGCGGCCTGTCACGCGGTCGGGAAGACCGGAGGCGCGGGCCCGGTGCCGCGCGCCGTGGCTTTCGCCAGCCTCGAAATGCGCCATACCGTCGGGCTGGACGGTCGATTGGCTGACATCACGCGCAAGGGCCATTGCGGCATGCCGCCCACTGCCCTGACGGCAGGCGAACTTGCGGACCTAGGGGCCTACATCGAGAGCCTGCGTCCCCGCTGAGCCACTACTGCCCGCCGCCGCCCTCGGCCTTCTTCTTCTCCGGGATCGGCGTTCCGAAGATGCCGGGGCCTTGCGTCGGCTTGATACCCTGCGATTCCTGCAGGCGGGCACCGCCGAGGATGCCGGCCATGGCGTAGTTGCCTTCGTGGCAGGCGTATTCATAGACCTGCTCATTGCGGGCGTTCAGGCTGATCTCGGCGCGCCAGGCTTGCGTGTAATAGACTGGATCCTCGACCTGGAATTCGTAGTGAATCTGGGTGCCTGATACACGAGTCAGTCTTTCGGTGACCTTGCCTTGGGCCGACAGGAAGATCGGGCCGCTGCGAGCCTGTTGCGGGTTCACGTTGCGGGTCTCGATCACCAGGGTGTCGCCTTCCCACCAGGCGACGGAATCGCCCAGCCAGGGTGAAAGCGCGGCCGGGCGGTGCTGGGCCGCGGCGCGATCCTTCATGATGGGAATGGTGCGCGCGTCGTGGACCATCTCGACAACGATCACCAGAGAACCGGGCGTCTGCACGATCTGATAGTTGTTGTTGTAGATGGTGTTGAGCATCCCCGGACCACCGGCACCGGAGAACCCGATCAGGCACCGCTCCGGCAGCGGCAGGGCCTCAGGACCCGTGAATAACGCCTTCTGCCGGTCGGCACGGGTGGCCGCCACACGCTTGCGACCCTCTTCGGATAGGGGTAGCTGACCGTTCGATGGCTCGACAATCCACGAGGTGCGGAACTCACCCTTGACCACGCCCAGGCTGTTGCCGGGATCGAGCCAGAAGGCGTTGTATCCGCGGTCGGAATTGCCGTCGTCCAGCAGCTTGTCTTCGGGGTCGGAGGGCCCCGACTCAGCCTCGATCAGCTTCTGGAACGGATTGGCCTTCACCAGCGCGTCGGCTTCGGCCTTGCCCACCACCAGCTTGACGCCCGGCGGTCGGGTCAGGTTGGTCACAGACGCGTTGGTCCAGACGCCGGACAGCGACGGATGGCCATCGGCCCCGCGCGGCGCGGGCTCGGCCTTGGGTTGACCTTGAGCGGCGGTGGCCAGGACCACTACGCCAAGCATAGTCACGACGGATACCCGGATCTTCATCAGTTCAGCCTCCCGTACAGGGTTGTCTCGGCGAACCGGCACCCCTTTGACGGGGAGCCTAACAGAGTCCGGACGGCGTTCGAAGCCTATCCCGGATTGCGGCGCGCCCGACGCACAGCGACGGCAAGCTGGCGCTCATCCAGGCCTCCCTGGATCAGATATGGGCCGACCAGATAAGCTGGTGTTCCCGCCAGGCCGAGGCCCAACGCCTGAAAGGCGTGACGGCGCAACTGGGCGTCAATCTCTGGTGCGTGCGCGATCTGATCGGCGCGCAATCGGGCGACATCAAGCCCGGCCTCGGCCGCGATCCGCTCAATGCGGGGCGGGTCCAGCGGCCCACGGCTGGCCATCAGTGCAGTGTGAAAGGCCCGATATCGCCCCTGGCGGTCAGCCGCCAGCGCCGCATGGGCCGCCAGGGTCGAGTCCGCCCCCCGAATCGGCCAGTCCTTGAATATCACCTGCACCTTGGGATCCTTGGCCAACAGTCGTTCAAGCGCCGGATCGGTGGCCTGGCAGATGCCACAACGATAGTCGGTGAAGATCACAACCGTGACGTTGGCGTTGTTCGATCCCGCGCGCGGTGAGCCGGGGTCGTCCAGAACGCCAGCAACCACCGGGGTGCGGGTCAGAGGCTGCGCCGGCTCGGGCAGGTTCTGAAGCCACCACGATGCGGCGAACCCCACGCAAACAAGGAGGCCGAACGTGAGGCGCGGGCGAGCGGCTATTTCCCGGCCGCCCGAGCGTCGTCGGCGCGCGCGCCGCCCAGGATTCCAGGCATGGCATAATTGCCCTCGTGACATGCGTACTCGTAGATGTCGCCGGGCAGAGCGGTGATGACCATCTCGGCCTTCCAGGTCCGGGTGTAAAAGGTCGGATCCTCCACCACGAATTCGTAGGCAATCTCTTTGGCCGTGGCGCGTGTCAGGCGCTCGGTGACGCGGCCTTTCGGCGACAGAAAGATCGGGCCGAAATTGCCCTGCGCCGGGTGTACGTTGACCGTATCGACGGCGAGCGTGTCGCCCTCCCACCAGGCGGTGCTGTCACCCATCCAGGGCTGGAGAGCGGCCGGACCATGAGCTGCCTGGGCCAGCGCTTTGGTCTTCAGGATCGGGATCACCCGGACGCCAAAACCCATCTCGACGATCACCACCAGCGCGTCGTCGGTAAGCAGGAAGCGGTAGTTCGAATTGTAGATATTGTTGAGCATGCCTGGGCCACCTGAACCGCGAGAGCCGATCAGGCAGCGATCGTTGGGGGCCAGTTGCTCGGGACCGTCCGGATCCATGCGATCTCGCATCACGGCCGCCGCTTGCGAACTCTGACGACCGAGGTCACTGAGCGGCAGGCGTCCGTCTGAAGGTTCGACGATCCAGGAGGTACGATACTCGCCCCTGACCTTGGCGAAGCCGTCGCCGGCATCGAGGAAGATGGCGCTGTGAGCCGAACCAAGGGCACCCGCCGATGGGGGACCGGCATTCGGGTCGCTTGGCAGCGCGTCGCGCTCGGCGGCTCTTTTCAAGGGGTCGGCAGCGGCGCGCGCATTGGCTTCGGCCTCGGAAAGCGTCGGACCCTTGAGAGACGCCGGCCGCTCCAGCCAGGTGAGCGACGCGTTGCTCCAGGCACCTGAGAGGTCCCGATGGCCACTCGCTGTCCGAAGTCCAGGCTGGGCGACCGCAGGGATCGACCCCGCCAACGCTCCGACCAGAAGGACCAAGGGCAGGAAAGTTCTGATCATGTTTGCCCCTCAAGACGCACCGCAGCAAAATCCAGACGTGGAAAGCGCACCAACGTCAACCTCGTCCGGCCAGCGCCGCCAAAAAGTCCGCCGTCAGCTCAATGACCAGGCCAAACGCGCTGATTACGACGGCCCGTTGAGGCTCCCGACCTCAAGCTCTGCACTCTCCGTCAGGCAGCAACTGGAACTCGGCGGCGGTCCGCCAGCAAGCGGCGGCCTCACGTTCATCGGTCCAGGCCCAGGCCAGACCCACGCACATCAACGCCAGGACGGCGCAGAGCAAGGCCAGCACCCGGACTGTGACAACCGCTCGATTGGTGGGGTTGGCCCGAGACATGCCGCAGGCTTTGGCTGAACCGCGCCCGCAGAGCAAGGGCGACATCAGGATCGGATCCGGTCCTGGCCCTTGCGATCAATGGCGGCGGTCAATCGGGTCATGGCGTCGCGAAGCTGGCTGCGCAACTCACTGGCCGTGGCCAGAACCGGCGCTGAGACGCCCCAGAACAGCATCAAAGCCAGGATCGAGCCCTGCCGGGCCACACCGTCTGGACTGAGAAACAGCTGAAAACCCAGGAATCCGCCGATCAGCATCACCAGTGCGCCGCTCAACGGTCCGCTGATCAAGCCCGCGAGAAGCACCGCCGCGACATAGAGCATGAATGGCGAAAGCCCGCCGAGATAGGGTGTCAGCGCCATTCGCAAACCGGTCGTGATCGCCAGCAACACGCCGGCCACGACGATTGCGATCACCGCATCCAGCACATGTCGCCCTCGTCGCTTGTCGGCACGAACCATGATCGTCATTTGAAGACCACCTGCGACAAACGCAACCACCTTCGCCGCGAGGGCGAACGCGGAGACCTGACGGCACAATTGTAAGGCACCTGTGCAGTATTGGCCCTTGTCGTTAGATTGCTACTCGAACCCCGACACGTCGATGGCAGGAGTACGGCATGGGATTGCAGTCGGGTGCGCCGGCACCAATGTTCAAGGCGCTGTCGCCGGTCAATCCGAGCTTTGCATTCTCGAGCGTCGGCGGACGCTATGTTGTGCTGGCCTTTTTGCCCCCGCCAGGGGCTGAGCGCGACGCGGCGCTGGACCTTGCCGCGGGATATGGTCATCTGTTTAACGACGACAACTGCCTGCTCTTTGGTGTCCTGCCAGACCGCGCCTCGTTCGGCACCGCACAGAACACACCCCTCATGCGATGGTTCGCCGACTTCGATGGAGCGCTCCGCCGCTTGTACGACGCCGAAAGTCCAGATGGGACTGTCGTTCCACACTGGGTGGCGATCGACCCCTCGCTGCGCGTGCTGGGTTGGGCCAGGTTGAGTGACGGCCAGCGTGTGTTCGAGCATCTTGTAAAGATGGGTCCACCCCAGAACCATGCTGCGGTACCCCTGCATGCGCCCGTGATGATCGTGCCGCGGATTCTGGAGCCACTGCTTTGCCGGCGATTGATTGATATCTACCGCGAGGATGGCGGCGCAGTATCGGGCGTGATGCGGGAGCGTGACGGCAAGACCATCGGCGTCATCGACGATTTCAAGCGACGTCGCGACACCACCCTGACAGACGAAACCCTCTTGCAGATTCTGCGTTTCCGGATCCAGACCCGACTCGCGCCGGAGATTCTCAAGGCATTCCAGTTCGAAGCTACCCGGATCGAACGCTATATTGTCGCTTGTTATGACGCCGCTGACGGCGGTTACTTCAGAGCACATCGGGACAACACTACGGCCGCGACAGCGCATCGCAAATTTGCCGTCTCCATCAACCTGAACGCCGAGGACTTCGAGGGCGGTGACCTGCGCTTCCCCGAGTACGGCCCCAGAACCTATCGCCCGCCAACGGGCGGTGCGGTGGTTTTTTCCTGTTCCTTGCTGCACGAGGCAACGCCGGTCACGAAGGGCACGCGCTATGCATTCCTGCCGTTCCTGTTCGATGAGGCAGGGGCTCGCATCCGGGAGCAGAACCAGCACCTGCTCGTCGCAGGTGCCGAGACTGCCTAGAGCACGACAGCTTGAAGTGGATACCGGTTCAAGCGCCCGTCGTGCTCTAAACATATGAGAACCAGCCTGTCCGTTTCAGATGATTCCATCTGAAACGGACAGGCTCTAATCACTGCGTCGCTGCGACCGGAGCAGGCGCGGGTGCTGCATCGCAGGCCTTGCCGGCGTACATGCCGCCCATCATCGCCTTTCGGGTCTCGGCGACCTGGATCGTCTGGGCGGCATTGGCACGCACCGACTCGGCGCGTTGTTTGGCCATATTGGCAGCACCGTTGGCAAACATTCCTGCCCCGGGCACCCGACCCAGCAGACCGGTTCGCAGCATACCTTCGACCGCTACAGTTGACGCCAGACCGACACCCTTGGCTGACCCATCGGCGCTTGCGACCTGCTGGTTGGTCTGGGCAATCAGGGCGTCCAGCCTCGCGACTTCCGCCACAATGGCCGAGCAGTCCATCTGGCCGTCGGTGGGGTAGCTGACCTGCAGCGGCGGCTCGGCAGCAAAGGCAGGGGCCGCGATCGCAAGCACCGCTGTCGCGATCAGGATGGTCTTCAAAGTCATCATCGTCTCCACCAGATACCGGACCGTGGGGCGCTTGGCCCTCTGGCGCATGTGCGCCGAGAACTTTGCCCACGGGGTTCACGGAAGGGTTATGCAGACGCGGGCCGAGACCGCGTCCCCCGTTTGGGGGTATCGCGCATCCTCACCGGCCCTCAGACCAACAGCTTCACCAGTTCGTCGGGGTGGGTAAACTGGGGGAGGAGCCCGGCCCCAAGAATAGGTGTGATGCGAAGGTTCGGGATGGATAGCCAGCCTGGATTGAAGTCGCGAGCCCTCTGGGTGGAATAAGCAAAGGTCCAGGGGCTTGTGACCGGCAGGTCAACTGGCGGTTCCCAGCCGGCGGCATAGGTCGCGTGTTCGGAAGCGAAACCCCATACGGAGCGCGCGCACAGCGCCTGAACGTCCCGGATCAGAAACAGGCGCAGCGCCGGGTCCGTCAAGGCCTGGGCGTCCACCGGCTCGTCGCTGAAGGCCTTGTCCAGGATGCGATCAAGGAGCGGAGTGGTGGTTTGTCGGCGCAGAAACTCGGCGAAGGTCACCACCAGGTCGGGGTTGCTCAGAAGGTGTCGCTGCACACCTGCCAGGAAAGAGTCACCACCTTCCGCGAACGAGACGGGGGCATGGGGATTGAGAAGCACGGCGCGGCCCAACAGTTCGGGGTAGTTGTGAGCGAAGGCCAGAGCGACCGGGATACCGGTATCGCGAGCCAGCATGTGAACCCGGCGCAGTCCCAGGCGCTTGACCGTAGCCGCCATATCGGCCGCACCAGCAGCAGCGTAGTCACCGGCCGCGGGATCGGTCAGGCCGAAGCCGGGCCGCTGCAGGACGATCGGGCGTAGTCCAGCCGCGATCAAACCGTCACGGAACCGGTCCGGCAACCGGCGTCCAGCAGCGGTGCCATGGAAAATCAGCACCGGCTCTGCGTCGTAGGGACCATAGTCCAGCAACGCGATCCGCCTGACACCATCCAGGGCGGTCAAAATTCTCGAGCGGCCGCAACTCGCTTCCTCCGCCAGCATTGGCTCAGCCGAGTCTGCCAGCACCACCAGTTCGCGCGCCTCTACCAAAAGGCGAGCCAGATCCTTGATCCCCTTTGCACCGGTCTTGGCCAGAGCGGCCTTGACGTGGCTTCTCACGGTCCCGGCGCTGACACCCAGGGCGTGCGCAGCCTCCGGAGCCGAGGCGCCGCCCGCCACAATCGCGGTGGCGCGCGCTTCGGCCGGGGTCAGACCGAACGCGGTCTGGGCCACGTCGACATCGCCGCCGGTGCCGCCCTGAACCTCGCACATAAGACTGATCAGTCGCGCGATCAACTCAGGCGTACGGCGAACGCCGGCCTTGACGTTGATGCGTCGCAGCGCGTCGCGCGCGGTCTCGCGCCCCACGCCAGCCGCCGCCGCCGCAACCTCCAGGCTAGGGGCAAACAACAAGGCTTCCGCCAGGCGCGCCTCCAGCGCTGTCAGATCCAGAGCCCGCGCAGCCCGACGAGCCAGTTCGGAGGATCGCGACGGCGCACTGACGACCACGGCGAGGCGATCCGTCCCAATGGCAAGCGCCGCGGCGGCCTCTTCACCAAGTGGCCAACGGGCGGCAGCCGGCGCGGCCCCGATCCAGGCGACGAACGCCATTCCGACGGCGCCTTCGACCAGACTCACCACGTGGCCCTCGCGCGCCGCCCGTTTCAGAAGCGGTCGCAGGTTGCTCGAGTCGGTAAAAAGAGCGCGATAGGCCGGGTCGGCGAAGTAGATTTCCCCCCGCGCGCTCACCACGGCAGCGGCCAGCGACCGACGGTCGGTGATGGCCCCGGCGGTGGCAGGCAGGGCATCGGAGGCCGAAGCGATATCCATCAGGGCATGGCCGCTGTCCGCCTGGATGGCGTCTTCAACCTGCGCCCATGAATCGAGCATCAACTCCACCGGCGCACTGCGAGGTGCGCTGGCTTTCAGAAGCTCGGATAGTCGGACGGGTATAGCGGTCATTTTTCGCGAAGGAACTGGAAGGAACTAGGTGACTGCCCAGGGTGACGTGGCAAGGACTGTCTGCAATCTCCGGGCCAGTGCCTGTTTATGAACCATTGTTGCCATGCCGGGTTGAGAGATCAGGGACGCCCCCGCAGAGGAACACCAATGAAGTCTGCATTCATCGTTATTCTGGCACTATCAACATCCCTGTCGCCAATCGCCGCGTCCGCCCAGCCGGGCCGCGAGCACCGGGAGGATCGTCAGGATCACCGCGAAAACCGCCGCGAACTCAAGGAAGATCGTAAAGACGCCCGCCGTGATGGCGTTATCACGCAGCAAGAACAGCGTGAACTTAACCGCGATCGCGCAGATGTTCGAGAGAGCCGACGCGAGTTGCGCTATGACCGGCAGCGCCAGGAGACCTGGCGTGACCGCGCGGAGTGGAGAACCTATCGCGGACAACGTTCGGGCTATTGGTATGCGCCAGGCTACGGGTACCATACAGCCGTCCGGGGCCGCACTTGGCGTCAGGGTGCCTATGTGCCGCGTAGCTACAGACGCTACTATGTCCAGGAACCCTATTACTACGGCCTGGCCCCGGCGCCGCGGGGCCGACGCTGGGTTTATGCCGACGGCAATTTCGTATTGATGGTCGTTTCGACCGGACTGATCGCTCGGGTCATCTCGAACGGATACTAGCCATTCACCTCCCGACTGCGCACCTTGAGCGCGGACGGGAGGTTGGCCTTGCGCGAAGCAGCGAACCTGGTCGACAAGGGCCCCATGAATGATCGGGACGTCTATCTGAAACTGGCTGCTGTGGCCGAGGACCTGATGACACTGTCCGAGGCGGCAGAATCCTATGTCGGCGAAGCTGCGCTTCGCACCGCCGCCAGCACGATCGCGGGCACCGCCAAGGCCGTTTATGATCACGTCATGGGCTCTGACGACACGCACTGATCGTTGGGCGCATTGACCGCCGGTCCGGACATCAGACAGGCCGTAGCTTGGGCCGATGAAATCGACCCTGGCGCTCGCCGCCCTCCTGGAGGCTGTTCAGAGCACGACGGGCGCTTGAACCGGTATCCAGCTTCAAGCTGTCGTGCTCTCGTCACCACGCCCACCGTAGCCCAACAAGCCGATCTCGTGATCTGGGGTCGGCCCGGCTGGCCAGTGCCTATGCCTGGAGGATTTGTTGAAAGCCGGCGTCCGGGTGGTTGGGGGATCCGACGCGCCGGTCGAGCGCGGCGACCCGCTGATCGAATTCTACGCCGCGGTGGCACGCAAAGACCTCAGCGGCTTTGCGGGGCCTGACTGGCACCCGGACCAAAAGCTTTCCCGTGCTGAGGCCCTGAAACGGTTCACAGTGGACGCCGCATGGACCCGCTTCGTCGGGAAGGACCTGAGCACGATCGAGGTCGGCAAGGTGGTCTACCGGGTGCCTTAAGTCAGGATCAGCCGAACCGGGTCCAGCACCGTCGTCGGCGGGTAGTGGTCGCCCAGCAGGAAACTCCCGTCTATCGACAGGGACGCGGGGATCACCCTCTCGCCGTCCTCGCCGGAAACCAACGCCGACAGGTCAAGACGGGCGATCTCGACACGACGGGTCCGTGCCGCACTGTCGGCGACGCTCAGCGACGCCGTGGTTCCGTTGATTTCCAGCGCCGGGTCCGCCAGGAACACCTTGAGCATGCCGCCGTGCGCCTCGAACCGCACCTGGCCCAGGAACCGGCCCTGCCCGGTCACCACGCCGTCGGGGCCAAGGCGCAGGTCGCTGTCCGGAGCGGCAATGAAGGTAAAACCGCCATCGACCGCAACTTCGACGCCACCATCGACCTCGGTCACGCCGCCCATCATCGCCACGTAACCCCGGAAGCTCTGTTTGACGCCCCAGTGGAGGGCCGAAACAGCTCGGATGTTTTGATCACCTGCCATGCGTGGTCTCCCGGAGGATCAGACGAGCCCTACCGCGTGTACTTCGCCAGCCAGTTGG
>JANORH010000382.1:0-2514 GCA_031415215.1 Alphaproteobacteria bacterium
TTGGCGGCCTGGGCTGTGGGCTCGAATGCCCTCGTCCGTCGCCAACGGGTCATGACCACCAGGATCAGACTGAGCGCCAGCAGCTGGCCGATCTCGACGCCGACGTTGAACGACACCAGGTTGGCCAGCAGGCCCTCGGGGTTGAGCTCCAACGCCTGAAGTTTAGTCGCAAGTCCCAGGCCATGAACCAGACCGAAGCCGAACACCGCCAGCCGCGGGTTGATCTGTCGGCCAAACAGGGTGCGGAACCCACCCAGGTTCTCGATGGCCTTGTAGGCCACTGACAACCCGATCACCGCGTCCACCAGATGCGGGTCGACGTTCCACTGGAAGTACACCCCGGCCAGCAGGGTGATCGAGTGGCCCAGCGAGAACAGGCTGACGTAGAGCGCGATCTGGCGCAGCCGGAACAGGAAGAAGATCACCCCCACCAGAAACGCCAGATGGTCGTAGCCGGTCACCATGTGCTTGGCGCCGAGGTACATGAAGGGGATCGGGTCCGGCCCCCGCGCCGCTGCCACAAACGCCGCGTCCGTGCCGCCTATATTGTGGGCGAACGCCACCGTCGCGCCGCAGAGCGCCAGCAGGGCGGCCACAGCCCAGGTCTTTCGCGAGGGTGACGGCAAGGCGGTCAGAGTTTCAATCCGAAGCGCGGGCCGATCAGGATCATCGTCCCGTAGAGCAGGATCGTCAGCAGGCAGCCTGCGCCCAGCGCCGCATAGAACGGCATGCCCCGTTTCAGCAGCACCGGCAGCAACAGGAACATCGGTATCGACGGCAGCACATACCAGAAGGTGGCACCGGCGTGGTCCGCCAGCCGGACGGAATCGCGCGTATCGCGCCAGAGCCAGATCATCGCCAGGATCGAGACCAGCGGCAGCGACACGATGAGCGCGCCGAAGCCTGCGCTGCGCCGGGCCACCTCCGACACAACGGCGATGATCACGCCGGAGATCGCGGCCTTGATGATCAGATAGAACATGGGTGCTTTCTACGTCGGTTCGTCAGGTCGTTGATAGCGTGGGCGTCAAGATGGCGGCGCGGCGGTGCTGGACCTGACGATCAATCGGTGGGGCAGGGTGATGTGGCGGGCGTGGGCCGCGTTTCCGGACAGGATCTCGAGCAGCAGGCTGACGACCTCATGGCCGATCTGTTCGGTGGGCTGGCTGACGGTGGTCAGCTGCGGGTCGAGGTAGCGGGCGAAGCGGATGTCGTCGAAGCCCACCACCGAGATGTCCCCCGGACAGTCCAGGCCCTGGCGGCGGATGGCGGACATGGCGCCGATGGCCATCTCGTCGCTGAAGCAGAAGATCGCGGTCGGCGGGGTGGGTTGCGACAGCAAGGCCTCGCCTTGAGCGGCACCGGATCCGATCGAGAAGTCGCCGGTGGCGACCGTGAGGGTGTCGGCGCGGCCCCGTGACCCTGCGGTCTGGCGAACGCCTGCCAGCCGGTCGCGGCTGATCGGGCTGATCAGGGGGCCGGTGATGACGCCGATGCGGGTGTGGCCCAGATCGTAGAGGTGCGCCATGGCCTCGGCGGCGGCGCGGTCATTGTCGATGTGAGCGCTGGACACCGCCAGCCCGGGGCTGAACTCGCAGCCGTTCACGATGGGCGTCCGGGGACCCAGGGTCGCCACCATATCGGCCAAGGTGTCCGGCAGACGGTGGCCCAGAAAGATCAGGCCGTCGGCTTCCTTGCGCAGCAGCATTTGCGCGTACTGTTCCTCGCGGGCCTCCTCGTGGCGGGTGTCGCCCAGCAGGACGGCGTAGCCTGCTGCGGTCGCCGCCTCCTCAACACCGCGGATCACCTGCGAGAAGAACGGGTTGGAGATGTCGGGGACGGTGACCAGGATCTTGTCGGTTCGCAGGGTGCGCAGGGTCTTGGCGGCAAGGTTGGGCGTGTAGCCGAGATCGACCACCGCCGTCCGCACCCTGGCCCGCGTGGTCTCGGCGACGCGTTCCGGCGCGCTCAGCACCCGCGAAACCGTCGCGGTGGACACCCCGGCCCGGCGGGCGACATCCTGAATGGTCGTCATCGCGCGGACACTGGCGAGAGTGCGGCGCGAACACAAGCGGGCGCACCGGTGAGATAGAAGCCGCCGCCTGAAATCGGTTGATCGCCGGGGCGGTCGGCGCTCCGAACGACCACCGCCAGGCCCGTGGCTCAGGAACGCTCTCGATCCGTGGAGGACACGCGCCGGCGCAAAGCTGATTTCTGCAAGGCGGCATAAGCGGACGCTGGCTCCGCTCCTAAAACCAGACCGCCATCGCCGCGACATGCTGTTCGTGACGTCGGCCGGGACAGCCTCTCATCAAGCGCGGAAACACCACGCCTGCGCTTACGCCGTCGAATAGCTATACAGGTCTCGTGCTGACTAGGAGCTCGGGCTTTGCTAGAATTCGTTGAAGATGATGACGGGCTGATTCTTACCTATCGGTCCGACCAGCCGGGCAACGCCTGGGTGTGGCACGAACTGAGCACCCACGGCCACGTCACCCTGAGCAAGGTGTTCTC
>JANORH010000383.1:0-2238 GCA_031415215.1 Alphaproteobacteria bacterium
GTTCCTGGCCTCCTCGATCGCCCAGTATGTCGGCGGCATCATCGCCGGTGCCATGGGGACTGAAACCGTGGGCGGCCAGGTGCTGGATTCAGCCGCCGCCCTGGCTACCTCGATGGACGGCTTCAACAAGCTGGGCTGGGCCGGCGTCATCTGCGGTGTGGTGTTCATGGCCCTGAGCTTCGTCATCAAGCACTGGGCCCACGGTGCCAACGACACGACGGTGCCGGTGAAGACCGAGGTCTGACTTCGGTCATCAACCGAACGTCTTGCGCACCCGCAGGAAGGTGCTGCCCGAGGTGCTGTTGGTCCTGCGGTCATCGACGAAGCTGGGCTGCGCACTGGCGGTCCGCAGGCCAGGGTAGATGTAGAAGATCTCGTGCAGGTTTCGGCGCGTCACATTAGGCATCTCGAGGCGGATATTGAGGTCGGGTCGCGGCTTGTATTCCAGAAACGGCTTCACATAGGTGTTCAGCTTGAATTCCCGCACGAGGTTGTAACGGTACTGGCTCTCCCGGAACGCACCGAAGACATCAACGCCCCAGGTGATGTTCTGCGCCGGCATGTCCCAGGTAAAGGTAGCGTTCCAATCCATCCGGTGCAGCCCGGACTGGAAACGCGTCTGGCCGTTGGTCGGATCGGTGACCTTGCTCCAGCGCTTGGTCACATTGCCCTTCAGTAACGCGCCCCGAAACCCCAGCTTGTCGAACGGCAGGGTCAGGTCTGCCGAAAGAACCTCAAGTGTGCCGTCACCGATATTCTCGGGCCGGTCGAAAGTTGAGGTTCCCGACGTGACCGGGCCACGATCGACGACATGGGAAAGCTCGGCGTGGCGGTAGGTCAGCGCAACAGAGCCAGATGCCCAGAACCGCTGCTCCAGCGCGATCTCGGCGACCCAGCTCTGGCCAGGGTTGAGATCTGGATTGCCGGCGGTGATGCCCCCGGCCGAACTCGGGTCCCCGCCCGCCACGAAGTCGTTAAAGTTGAGCTGGTCGACCTCACGCTCCAGCCGGAGCCGCACCTGGGTTGCTTGGACGGGTGCCCAGCTCACGGCCAGTCTGGGTTTCAGGTAGCGCAGCGTCTTTTCCAGAACGACATCGCCGCTGGAACTGATGGTCGAGGTTTCAAAGCGAAGGCCCGCATCCAGGGTCCATTGCGGCGATGGCCGCCATGTGGACTTGGCGAACAGCTCGTTTCGATCTTCCTCGACGCTGACATTTCCGGCGGGTACCGGCGATGCCACGCCGTTGAAGGATCGGCGGGTAGCGCTGTCCAGTGTGTTGATGGCCGTTTCGCCGCCTGCCTCAAACGAAAGGCGGGCATTGGCGCGATACTTCAGAACCCCGCGCCCGATGGTCTCAACCGTCTCGCGATCCACGACAAACCGGCTGACATCGGCGTCGGTGAAGATGTTGTCGCGCAGGCGATCACGGGTCTGGCGCAGGCCTACCAGTTCCATGTCAAACCGCTCGCCAAATTTGCGACTGTAGCGGCCGCCGATTTCACCTTCATTCAGGTCTTGAGTGAACAGACTGTGTTCTATGCCGGTCGGTGCCGTCAGGATGCGCACCAGCTCCTCGGCCTTGAAAGCGTCAGTGTTGATCCGGCCGTTCAGCCGCAGTGTGCCGCCCAACAGCGGTGCCTCGACCGCGCCGACGCCGTTCCAGAACTGTCCGTCACCTTCGCCGTCATAGCCGGTCCGCACCGTCGGGCCGCCCGGGGTAAATCGAACGCCCTTGCCGGTGCCGGAACCATCATCAAACCCGCGTCCGACGCGGCCCGACAGTTCCCACTTGATATCGCCGAACGCGCCCGAAGCCTCCGCGCGTACCTGGCCAAGGTCACGGCCGTCGTCGATGTGGTTGTCCCCTACCGCTAGCAGGGCTCGCAAACCGCCATCCTTCTTGAGGATCAGGTTCGCCAGTACCGCCTTGCCCTGCATGTCGATCCCGGGCGCGCCACCACGGATCACGTCAATGCGGGCCACCTTGCCGGCGGGTACCCGGATCAGGATTTCCTGCAGGTTGTCGGACTTGCTGGCCGGGCGTTGCCCGTCGATCAGCACATTGCCTGCCGCGCCCTCGAACCCCCGCACCGACGCGCCTGTGTCCAGCGTGAACCCCGGAATACGGTTTAGCATGTCGATGGCCGTGCCCGGCTGCTGGGCGACGAAGAATTCCGGGCCGTAGCTGGTGACGCCCTGTTGCGGTGCGACGGCAGCTGCTGGGGTCGTTGCAATAG
>JANORH010000384.1:0-2430 GCA_031415215.1 Alphaproteobacteria bacterium
AAGCCGATCATCGAGTTCATGACGTTCAACTTTGCCATGCAGGCCATTGATCATGTGATCAATTCCGCCGCCAAGACGCTTTATATGTCTGGTGGCCAGATCAAGTGTTCGATCGTGTTCCGGGGCCCGAACGGCGCTGCCGCGCGGGTCGGCGCCCAGCACAGCCAGGACTACGGCAGCTGGTACGCCCATGTGCCTGGCTTGAAGGTACTGGCACCCTACGACAGCGCCGACGCCAAGGGGCTGATGAAGGCGGCGATCCGCGATCCGAACCCCGTGGTCTTCCTGGAGCACGAGATGCTCTACGGCCAGGAATTCGATGTGCCGGAGGGGATCGACTGGGTCGTGCCAATCGGCAAGGCCAAGATCCGCCGGGAAGGCACAGGCGTCACCCTGGTGGCCTATTCCCGTATGGTGGGCTACTGTCTGCAGGCAGCGGAAAAGCTTGCCGAGGAGGGGATCGAGGCCGAGGTCATCGATCTGCGGACGCTCAGGCCCATGGACACCGAAACCATCGTCAATTCGGTGAAGAAGACCAACCGGCTGGTGACCGTGGAAGAGGGCTGGGGCCCCATGGGCGTCGGCGCCTACATCTGCGCCAAGGTGGTGGAAGACGCGTTCGACTATCTGGATGCGCCCCCGGCCCGGGTGCACCAGGAGGACGTGCCGCTGCCCTATGCTGCGAACCTTGAAGTGCTGTCGATGCCGTCGGTGGACAAGATCGTCGCGGCGGCGAAAGCGGTGAGCTACCGGTGAGCCAGGCCTTCGTCTGGCGCAGCGGCGGCTGCCATTGCGGCGCGGTCCGGTTTGAGGTCGAGCTGCCGGCTCGCGTCGAGGCGCACAGCTGCAACTGCTCCATGTGCGCCAAGGCCGGGTTCGTGCATGTGATCGTGCCGGAGAACCGGTTCCGGCTGGTTCAGGGCGCGGATCGGCTGACCGAATACACCTTCAACACCGGTGCCGCGAAGCACCTGTTCTGCGCGATCTGCGGCGTGAAGAGTTTTTACCGGCCCCGGTCCAATCCGGACGGCTGGAGCGTGAACGGACGGTGCCTCGATGCAACGGACGATCTTGACCTGACCATCGAGGCCTTCGACGGCCAGAACTGGGAGGCCAATGCGGCGTCCCTTTCGCATCTCTCCAAGGAGCCCGCATGACGGACATCCTCATGCCCGCCCTGTCCCCCACGATGGAGGAGGGCACACTGGCCAAGTGGCACGTGAAGGTGGGTGACAAGATATCGTCGGGAGACGTGATCGCCGAGATCGAGACCGACAAGGCGACCATGGAGGTCGAGGCCGTCGACGAGGGCGTGGTCGAGGCTTTGCTGGTGGCCGAGGGCACGGAGGGCGTGAAAGTCAATGCGACCATCGCCCGGCTGGTAGGTGAAGCGGGGGTGCAAAGCTCCTCCCCTGAAGCGAAGACTTCGGGGGAGGGGGACCTCGCAGCGGTGGAGGGGGCGAAGGCCCCGGCCCCAACCCAGCCAGCGCCCCCTCCGTCGGCTTCGCCGCACCTCCCCCGCAAGCGAGGGAGGAGCGAGGAACGCGCGTGTTTGCCTCGCCGCTGGCGCGCCGGATTGCGGAGCAGAAGGGGGTCGATCTGGGGTCCGTGACAGGTTCCGGCCCGCACGGGCGGATCATCAAGGCTGACGTAGAGGCGGCCAAGCCTGGACAGGCCAGTTTGGTGACGGCTGCAGCGACGCAGGCCGCGGCCCCCACCGCCCCGCGTCAGGTCCAGAGCCTGGAGCAAATGGGCATCGTGCCCGGCAGCTATGACCTGATCCCGTTGGACGGCATGCGAAAGACGGTCGCACGCCGGATGACCGACAGCTTCCGTGACGTGCCGCACTTCCCGCTCAGCATCGACATCGAGCTGGACGAATTGCTGGCCGCGCGCATCAAGATCAACGCCATGCTGGAGAAGCAGGGCGTCAAGGTCAGCGTCAACGACATGGTGATCAAGGCCGCCGCCGTAGCGCTGATGCGGGTGCCGGAGGCCAATGCCTCGTATTCGCCCGAAGGCATCGCCATGCACCACCATGCCGACATCGCCATGGCCGTCGCCGTGCCGGGCGGGTTGATCACCCCGATCATCCGGTCAGCCGAGACCAAGGGCCTGGCCCGGATCGCGACCGAGGCCAAGGACCTGGCCGAACGCGCACGGACCAAAAAGCTGAAGCCGGAGGAATTCCAGGGCGGCACGTTCTCGGTGTCCAATCTTGGAATGTTCGGGATCCGATCATTCGCCTCGATCATCAACGAGCCGCAGGGCGCGATCTTGTCGGTGGGTGCGGGCGAGAAGCGGCCTGTGGTGCGCGGCAATGAATTGGCCATCGCCACGGTGATGACGGTGACACTTACCTGCGATCACCGCGTGGTGGATGGAGCGACCGGTGCGAGATGGCTGGCGGCGTTCAAACCGCTGCTGGAA
>JANORH010000385.1:0-3018 GCA_031415215.1 Alphaproteobacteria bacterium
CCGGAGTGGCCCTGGTTGCCCATCTGGGTGATCAGGCCGGGGTTTTGTTTTGCAAGGGCCAGCAGGCGACGGCCTTCCTCCACCGTATAGGTCAGTGGCTTTTGCACATAGACATGGATGCCGCGTTCCATCGCCATACGGGCGGCGACGGCGTGGTGGTGGTCGGGGGTGGCGATCAGGACGGCGTCGATGTCCTTCTGCGTGTCGAACATCTTGCGGTAGTCGGAGAACGTCGGCGCGCGATCATAGGCGTCGCGAAGCGCTTCGCGGCCGGGAAGCAGCCGTGAGCGCTTGTCCAGCATGCCGCGCCAGACGGCGTTGTAATCAACATCGCAGGTCGCCACGATGTTCTGGTCGGTGAGCTTGGTCATGTTGACCCCGCCCTGTCCGCCCGCGCCGATGACGGCGACATTGACCTTGTCGCCGGGAGACAACCGGCGGGCGGCAAAGGCCGGGGCCGCGAGGGCTGCAGCGGCGGTGCCCAGCAGGCCCCGCCGGGTGAGATTGGTGTGATGTGTGGCCATGGCGCGCTCCCCGATCTCGTCGTGCATTTGTGGAGATTGGCGACGCGTTTTGCGGTGTTGGCAAGGGTTGTCAGGCGTTGCGGGGACGCCTTGGCAGCGCGGAAAGGCTGAGGACATAGCCCAGGATGCTGCTGGCCCCGTAGCCCACGAGGGGGGTCGGGTAATTTCCCACCGCAGAGGCGGCGATGACGCCTAGCCAGACGGCGCCAAAGACGGCGTAGGTGGGGCGGTGGTCTGGGTCGCGAAACCAGCCATAGGCGGCGGGGACAATCAGCAAGGCAACCCCGACCCAGACCACCAGCCCGACGAGCCGGTGGGTCTGGAAGGCCGTACTGAGGACCTGTTCGACATAGGGCTGGGCCGGCAACGTGTCGGGTCGGATCAGGGTCACTGCAAAGGCAATACCTGCGGCGGACAAGGCCGTCAGGATCCGGCGATCAGGCTTCGTGATCGCCAGCGCGGCCAGTCCGGCGGTCAGAGCGCCGGCTGTCGCCCGGTCGGGCTGCAGGGCCAGGGCGGCGGCGGCGAAGATCACGCCGGTGGTCGCCCACAGGCTTCGGTCGCGGGAAAACAGGACAGCCAGAAGCGGCATCAGGATCAGGCCGGGCTGCAACGAAAGCGGTCCAATCCGCACCCAACGCGTCACGCCATCGAGGCTGTGGCCAAACAGGGCGGTGACCAGCAGGGCGAGGCCTATGACCAATGCAAAACTGCCTGCTAGGGGCTGCACCGGGCGGCCCCATCGTTTGTCGGCCGCGAGGCCAACCAGCCCGACGATCAGCGTGCCCGCGTTCACGGCGAGGTATTTTGCGGGTGCTTCGGCGGCGACCAGGTAGGCCAGTCCCAGCGCGACGGCGGCCACCGCGGACGCGACCCCAATCTTACCTGGTGAAATCACGACCTCAGGCCCCTAGTGAATGAAACTGACATTGGAATCCCATTGTGGACCGCTTAGCAAAGGTCCGCTTTCAGATCAGGTTCTAAAAACTTCTGTCGACCCTGAACCGGCATTTGTGGCGTCCGCTGAGAGGGCGGTGAGCCGAAGGTCCATTTCCGGGCGCCGAGCCAACGGGGAAAACTGACCCTAAAGCGGACCTAAGTGATGTCTGCCGTCAGGGGCCAACACGCCGAAGTAAGATAAATCAATGCTCCACCAGAAAGTTTAGTTCGAACCTCTCTTTCGCCTCCCAGGGGAATCCATTTGTGTTGAGGACGCAATGTGCATCAGGTGATTAACGTCGTTCGTCGATCAGGGGTAGATAATGCGCATTGCGTACAGAGTGGCTGGCCTAGCCATGGCTGTGGGACTGCTGCCGGCGCTCGCTCAGGCAGAGGGCATTTACGGGCTGACAGCTGACAACCGGATCGTGACCTTCGACTCGGCTTCGCCAGGCACGATCCATTCTTCCCTAGCGATTACAGGTTTAGGACGCGAGGTGCTCACGGGGATCGACCTGCGGCCCGCCACCAGCCAGCTTTATTCCGTTGCCACTAGCGGCAATCTTTACCGATTTTTGCTGTCGGGCGGCGGCTACCAGGCCAATCTGGTCGGCAACATTGGTGTCGGTCTGACCGGGATCGGCTACGGCATCGACTTCAACCCGACCGTTGATCGTCTCAGGCTCATCAACAGCACCGATCAGAATTTGCGCATTAACCCGAACTCGGGCGTCACCCTCACCGATACGAGCATCGGCGGCGGTTTTGATATCATTGGGTCCGCCTATACGAACAGCTTTGCAGGGGCGTCATCGACCATCCTCTACGGGCTGGACGCCGCTGGCGATCAACTGTTGCGCTCAACCAACCCCAATGGTGGCGTGTATGTTAGCGTCGGTCCGCTCGGAATCTCGCTGGCCGCTACTGACAGGCTGGGCTTCGACATCTCCGGCCAGACGGGAAGCGCCTACTTCAATGCCGGCAGCCAGTTCTACACTTTGAGCTTGGCCACCGGCGCAGCGACGCTCGTCGGTTCGTTAGGTAGTGGTGAGTTGGTCGGCCTTACCGCTGGAGCGGAGGTCCCCGAGCCGTCGGTGTGGGCGCTGATGATCTTGGGCTTCGGCGGCGTGGGCGTCATGGTCCGGCGTCGGCGCACGCTCGCAGCCTAGTCAACAACTCCTGACAACAAGGCGCCGCCGGTCGAAACATCGGCGGCGTTTCTGTGTGTGCAGGGGTGCTGGCCGTTAGGACCGCTTTCCCCCCATCGCTGTCGTTCAGGAGGTCCGCTGTCTGGCGTTTATCCGGCGCGAAGCATGCCAGGATCTATCCACTAAACTGGTGGATGGAACGACAGGCCTGAGTTCGATATGAGCAGGTCTACCTCGCGGCCGGCAAGGGGTCATCGTGGGGACCAACCGTGAGAATCTCGCCCCTACAGAAACGCCCGTACTTCGGTCAGGAAATCGTCCAGACGGTCGTGGTGCACCCAGTGGCCGGCGCGGTCGAATTCCACCAGCCGGGCGTTCTGGAAGTGGGCCATGCGGCCGTCCTGCTC
>JANORH010000386.1:0-5450 GCA_031415215.1 Alphaproteobacteria bacterium
CGGTTGGGCCGTGGTCAGCGTCAAGGCTGTGGGCGTCAACTTCCCCGACACGCTGATCATCGAGGACAAGTACCAGTTCAAACCCGCGCGTCCCTTTGCGCCGGGTGGTGAGATCTCGGGCGTTGTCAAATCGGTCGGCGAAGGCGTCACGCATGTGAAGCCTGGCGACCGGGTGCTGGGCAACACCGGCTGGGGCGGCATGGCCGAGGAGCTGGCGCTGGAAGCGCATCGGCTGGTGAAAATCCCGGACTCCATGCCCTGGGACGATGCCGCCGCCTTCATCATGACCTACGGCACCAGCTGGCACGCGTTGAAGGACCGCGCGAACCTGCAACCCGGCCAGACGCTGCTGGTGCTAGGCGCCGCCGGCGGCGTGGGTCTTGCGGCGGTGGAACTGGGCAAGGCCATGGGCGCGCGGGTGATCGCTGCCTGCTCCAGCCAGGAAAAAGTCGACCTCTGCCTCAGTCGCGGGGCCGACGTCGGCCTGGTCTATGGGCGCGGCCCGTTTGATCGCGACGGCCAGAGGGCGCTGGGGGCGCTCTTCAAGGAGGTCTGCGGCCCGGACGGCGCTGACGTGATCTATGACGCCATCGGCGACGCCTATGCCGAGCCGGCCTTGCGCTCCATCGCGTGGGAAGGAAAGTATCTGGTGGTGGGTTTCGCTGCGGGTGAGATCCCGAAGATCCCGCTGAACCTGGCGCTGCTGAAAGGCTGCGAGATCGTGGGGGTGTTCTGGGGGGCCTGGGTCGGCAAGAACCCCGAGCGTCATCAGGCCAGCGTCGCCGAGCTGATGAAGATGTACGCCGACGGCAAGATCAAACCCTACGTCTCCGAACGGTTCACCCTGGCCAACGCCGCCGCCGCCATAACCCATCTCGCCAGCCGCAAGGCCATGGGAAAGGTCGTGGTGATGGTGGAATGATTGTCTCGGGCTGTTGAGATAAATCGCAGGGTTTCCTACCCTCGGGGCGTCATAGGCGGGCGGGACCCGCCTACCCGACGGCAGCCGGAGATTTTCTGCAGCCTCGGGTTGGATCGGCGGGTCAAGGGCCTGCCGATGACGATCATTCCAGAAAAAACGTATCGACCTGGCCGACGATTGCGCCACGTCGGCCAGAGGGAAACATAGCTGTCATCAACCGGGTCCACGGTGACTGGCGGTCACGAGAGGTCAGACGAGATGTCATCACGCCGCGCGTTACTCGCTCAAGCCGCCGGGCTGGCGGGGGCCGCCTTGACCCCCGCTGCCTGGACGTCTGCGGTCGCGGCGACGCGGATGGCGGACAGCCCTTTCGCTCTGGGGGTCGCGTCGGGTGAACCTTCGCCGGACGGCATGGTGCTCTGGACGCGTCTGGCGCCCCGGCCCCGCGAGCCGCTCGGTGGCATGACCCCGGCCCCGGTTTCGGTCCGCTGGGAGATCGCGTCGGATCCCGACATGAGGCGGACGGTAGCGCGCGGCCGCAAGCTGGCCGTGGCCGAAGCCGGTCACTCGGTCCATGTCGAGGTCGCGGGCTTAAGGCCCGGTCGCGAGTACTGGTACCGGTTCATGGCCGGAGGCCACGCCAGCGCCATCGGTCGTACGCGCACGGCTCCGGCGACAGGGACAGCGGTGGATCAGCTGAAGCTGGCCTTCGCCTCCTGTCAGAAGTACTCGGCGGGTTACTATTCAGCCCATGCAGCGTTGGCGGCGGATGCGCCCGATCTGGTGCTGTTCCTGGGCGACTACATCTATGAGGAGGCCCACACCGGCAAGGGGGTGCGGGCGCATCCGGCAGCTGAGCCCGTCGATCTGGCCGGCTATCGCGAGCGCTATGCCTGGTACAAGGCCGACACCGACCTGCAGGCCGCCCATGCCGTGGCACCGTGGATGGTCACCTGGGATGATCACGAAGTCGCCAATGACTATGGCGATGACCAGGACCGCAAGGACCCGATCCCGGCGGTTTTCCTGAAACGCCGGGCCGCCGCCTATCAGGCCTTCTATGAGAACATGCCGCTGCGCCGGACCCAGCGTCCGGTGGGGCCGGACATGCTGCTCTATCGCTCAAGGGCCTGGGGCGATCTGGCCCGGCTTCAGATGCTGGACACGCGCCAGTACCGGAACCATCGCACCTGCGACGCGGTGTCGGACGGAAAGCGCATCCCTATGGACTGTCCGGAGCGGTCCGACCCTGCCCGGTCCCTGCTGGGTCAGAATCAGGAGCGTTGGCTTCAAGACGAGTTTCGCAGCAGCCGTGCGCGCTGGAATCTGCTGGGCCAGCAATATCTGATGGAACAGCTCATCACCCGACTGGGCAAGGTGGGCAACGATGGATGGGACGGGTATGTCGCCAGCCGTCGCCGCGTGCTGGAAGGCTGGCGCGACGCCAAGGTGTCCAACCCCGTGGTGCTGGGCGGCGACATCCACTGCTTCTTTGCGGGCGACCTGGCGCTGACGCCGGACGGCCCCCCGGTCGCCACCGAGTTCGTCGGCGGCTCCATCAGTTCTCTGGGCGCGGAAGCCAGCGACATCCGCCTGTTGATGATGGCCAACCGCCGCCTGACCTATGGTGAGGGCGAGACGCGGGGCTATGGTCGGGTCGAGCTGACACCCAGGACCTGCACCGTCACCTTCCGGGGCGTCGAAAACGCGCTGGTCGCAAAATCGGCCGTCCGTGATCTGGCGAAATTCGTGGTCGAGGACGGCGTCGCCGGGGCGAAGCGTGTTTGAGTTACTCGCCGCCGCGCTGCTGGCGCTTGCGCCCGCCCAGGTGATCTCGCGCTTTCCGGCGCCGGAGGCCAGACAGGGCGTCGCGGTGGATGCCGGGTTCATCTACGCCGTCGACAATGCCCAGATCGCCAAATACGACCGCAAGACCGGCGCGAAGGTCGCCCACTTCAAGGGCGATCCGGTCAAGTTCCCGCACATGAATTCCTGCGCCGTGATCGGGGCCGAGCTGATCTGCGCGGGCTCAAACTACCCGGCCACGCCGATGCAGAGCCAGGTCGAGGTGTTTGACCCCAAGACCCTCACCCATCTCCGGACCATCCCGCTGGGTCCCCAGCCGGGGTCGCTGACGTTCGTTGACCGCAGAAGCGGCGCCTGGTGGGCCGGGTTTGCCAACTATGACGCCCGGGGCGGTGAGCCGGGGCGCGACCACACCTTTACGACCTTGATCCGCTTCGATGACCAGTGGCGGCCGCTGGACAGCTGGACCTTCCCGCCGGAGGTCCTGGCTCGCATGGCGCCCTCAAGCGCGTCGGGCGGGGCGTTCGGCGCTGATGGCCGGCTCTATGTCACCGGGCACGACCTGCCGGAGGTGTACGTCCTTGAAGCGCCAAAGGGTGGCGGCGTTCTGAAACGGGTGGCGACGATTGCCATCTCGGTAGAAGGTCAGGCGATTGCCTTTGACCGAAGCGCCCCCGGCGTGCTGTTCGGGATCAGCCGCGGCAAACGCGAGGTGGTGGCCATGAAGCTGCCGTCCATGGGGGAAGAATGAACCGTCACATTGCCCTGGTCCTGATGGCCGGCCTGGCGCTCGCCGGTTGCGGCAACGGCCAGGAGCCGGTCCGCAAGGAGCTGGTCTTTTCGATCCTGTCGGCCGAGAGCCAGGCCAGCGCCGAAAAGGACTGGACGCCCTTCGTCGAGGACATGGCCAAGGCGTTGGGCCAGCCGGTAAAGGCGTACTACGGCTCCAACTATACGGCCCTGATCGAGGGCATGCGCTTCAAGCAAAGCGATCTGGGCTGGTTCACCAACCAGTCGGGCCTGGAGGCCGTGCGGCGCGCTAACGGCCAGGTCTTCGCCCGCTCGGTGAACCCCACCGGGATCGACGGCTATGAGGCGGTGATCATCGTCAAAAAGGGCTCAGGCATCACGCTCGACAAGATCATGGCCTGCGACAAAACCCTCAACTTCGGCATGGGCGATCCGAAGTCGACGTCGGGCACGCTGGCCCCGATGACCTTCCTGTTCGCCCCGCGCAACCTCGATCCGTCGGCCTGTTTCAAGAACGTCCGCTCGGCCAATCACGAGACAAATCTGTTCTCGGTGTCGGGTGGTTTGCAGGACGCGGCCACCAACAACACCGCATCCATGGACCGGCTGCGGTTGCTGGACACGGACCTGGCGCGCAAGACCCTGGGCAATATCGAGATCGTCTGGCGCTCGCCGCGCATCCCCGAGGACCCGATTGTCTGGCGCAAGGACCTCGATCCTGCGCTGAAGAAGCGGATCACGGATTTCATGTTCGGCTATGGCGTCGGTGACACGCCCGAGGCCGCCCGCCAGCGCGCCATTCTCGACAAGATCCAGACCAAACCCTTCGTGCCCGCAGACGACACCCACCTGTTGCCGGTCCGCGAAATGGAAGCCACCGGCGCGCTGATCGAGGCCCGCAACCGCAAGGACGCCGCAGCGATCACCAAGGCCGAGGCGATGTTGGCGCAGGTGAAGGTGGAGACGGCTGCGCTGAAATAACCCCCGCTCATCCCGGCGAAGGCCGGGCGGCGGATTCTCGTTTGTTTCGCACCACGACTCTGACCGGTGTCCGGGAACCCCCAAAAAAACTCGTCATTACCCGGCTTGTCCGGGTAACCCATAGACACCGAGCTTGCCGATAGATGCGAAGGCACCGCCGCCGGGGTCCCTCCGAAACCACCAGCGTTTATGGGTTACCCGGACAAGCCGGGTAATGACGAACGAATAGGGGATTGATCCGTTTCAAATGTCGAATGAGCGGGGAAGTTAGCGATCCCCGCGCAGCAGGAAATGTCCCGTCATCCCCGCCACCAGCCTGGTGCGGCTGTCCTGCCAGCATTCGACCTGCACATTGGCGACGCGGCGGCCGATCTTGCGCAGGGTGGCGCGGGCGAAGGTGTCCTGGGCCAGGCCCGGTCGCAGGTATTCGATGGTGATGTCGATGGTCTTGGGGATGCGTTGCGCCGGATGGGCCAGCGAAAGCTGCGCCAGCGCGGTCATTTCCATGAAGGCCCCAATTACCCCGCCGTGCAGCGCCGGCAGCACGGGGTTGCCGATCAGGTGCTGGGCAAAGGGCAGGATGGCGGTCATCTCGTCGCCGGCCAGTTCCACGCGCAGGCCGAGGAAGCGGGCGTAGGGCACGCGCGCGATGAACGCTTCCAGGGTCTTGAAGGCCGCGTCGTTCATCTCAGCCGGCCCGGGTCAGCATGAAGGCGGCCTGGGCGGTAGCGACCGGATCGCCGGAGTCGATATCCCAGGCTTGCGCGCGCACGAACCCGACGGACCGGGTCAGCTTGTAGCCGTGGGCCTCGGCGGTGATGCCCAGCCGGGGGCCAGCGGCGCGCAGATAGTCGATGCGCAGGTCCAGTGTTGCGATGGGCAGCGGCGTCTCGGCGGCGGAATTGATGGCCAGTCCGCAGGTGTGATCGATCAGCGCCGTCACCACGCCGCTGGCGATGACCTCGGTGTCGGGATCGCCGACCAGATCCTC
>JANORH010000387.1:0-16552 GCA_031415215.1 Alphaproteobacteria bacterium
TCTGGACCGCTGCGCCGTGATCATAGAGTTGCAACGTCACGCCAACGACGTCGTATCCAGCACGCGCCAGCAGGGCTGCGGTGACCGTGGAGTCCACGCCACCGGACATGGCCGCGACGATCCGCGTGCCGACGGGCAGGCGCACAGCGTCGCGGACAGCCTCCATAAGGCCGTCGCTCAAGATGCCAGAAAGGGCGACCGGGGCGTTCATCGCCGCCTATGTAGCGGTTCGACGCCGGAAATTCGAGACTACTTGAGGATGTTGATCAACGACGACGATTGCAGGGACTGGAAAACATAGGCCGCCGACTGCACCGACAGCTGCGCCTGTTGCAGATCAGCCGACGCCTTGGCCAGGTCAGCGTCGGTGATATCACCCAGCATTCCGGTCACCGAAATCTGTCTGGCTTCAAGGTCTACAGCGACATTGTCCAGTCGCTTCTGGTTCGTGCCGTTCTTTGCCGCGATCAGGGTGATATCGCCGCGGATCGTGTTCCAGTTGGCAAGCTGACCCTCAAGAAATGTCTTCTGGGCATCCGTCATGGCACCGGTAAAGGGCCCGTTTGGACCCTCGTTGAACGCCTGGAAGGTCTGAAGTGCGGTCAGCATGTTGGTGGCGATATCATCCGCCAGTATGCCGGTTGTGACGGTCGTGGCATCATCCACCCTGGCCGTCACCTTGAAGTCGTCGTTCTTGAAGAAGTTGGCGATGATGGCGGGCGGTGCCGTCAGATCGGACAGTAGCGTCGCTGTCACCGGCTTGGTGTCAACCTGCCCCCCCGCGAACAGGAATTTTCCGTTGTAGCTGGCGTTTAAACTGTCAACAGCCGTGCTCAGCTGCGCCTGAATGTCGGAGACCAGACTATCGACCCGCCCCGAGGCGATGGCCTCGGCCATCAGCTCGCGGATGGATTGGGCGGCGTCGGCCACACGCACCACGGCGCCGTCCTGGGTGGTCAGCTTGTCGGCGAGCAATCCGTTCTGATCCTGAAAGGCGGCCACCCGGGTCTGCACGGTACGCATGGCCGTAAGGACTTCCGAGGACTTGGCGTAGTCCTTCAGGTTCTGGCCGTTTTTTTGGGTTGAGACCCGGTTTCCCGCTTCCGCAAGCCGCTGTTGGCCGGCCAGTAGATTGGTGAGGACGGCGGAATAGTTTCCGGAGGTGGTGACGCGACTGACCATGACCGGCTCCTCAGACGATGCTCAGCAGGGTGTCGAACAGTTCGCTCGCGGCCTGGATCATCCGGGCCGAAGCGCTGAACGCCTGTTGGTAGGTGGTGAGGTTGACCAGTTCCTCGTCGAGGTTGACCCCTTCGACGGACTGGCGGCGATTGGTAGCTTCGATGGCGACGGCTTCAGCGCTGGCCTGGCGGGTCTCGGCAGCGGCGGCCCCGCGCCCGACGGCTCCGCCGAACTCCGAGGCGTAGCGTGACACCGTCATCGTCACCTGACCCAGCGCGCCGGCGGCCTGAAACAGGACCGGGATGTTGCCGGACCCGGCAACGCCCAACGCGCCTCGCCCGTCGCCCGGCCGGACAGCGACAACGCCCACCGCCGCCGTGACATCGACCTTGCCGACGGACACCCTGGTCGGGTCAGATACCAGCGACGGGGCCACATCGAACCGGCCGGCGCGTGTTGACCGGGCCTGGGTTCCCAACCCGAACAGCTGGCTGATCGAGGGCCCGCCCACGCCACGCTGGGTGTTGTCGGTGAGGATGGAAAGCTGGGCATTGGACGGCGGTGACCCGGCAAAGGTCAGGACACCGTTGGTATCCAGGCTGAACGCGCCGTACAGCCCAACACCCGTCGCGGTGTTGTTCAGTGTAGTCAGCAGGTCGCTCATCAGCGGTCCAGCCGGCACTGTGATCGGCACGTCACGTTCTGGACGACCGTCCGGTGACGACAGGCGCAGCGTGATCTGGCCGCCGGGCGTAAACCCGTGAGCACTCGTCGTCTGCTGCCCTGTGGCATAGTTCGTGAAGCCGCTGGCCTTCACAACATCGTTCAGGCCGAAGAAGTGCGAGAACCCCCGCCCGGCCTTCTGCGACGTGCCTTCGTCGATCGCCAGGCCGAGACCACCGGTGCCGCTCAATGTCAGGGCACCGCCCGCAAAACTGGCACTGCCGACACCGGCCAAAGCCGTGTTCAGATCCGCCTGAAAGGTTGCCGGGGTAAAGGCCGTCGCGGCGCCGCCGTTCACCGACAGCGTGCCCGCTGTGAAGTTGATCGCGACCGTGCGCTGCATCACGCCTGCCGCATTGACCACGGCAATGGTCGAGGTGCCGGTGAACCCGCTGGTGGCGCTGGTCAGGTCCAGTCCGGTATCCCGCCCGACCAGGGTCGTCGGCGGCGGAAAGGCTGCGGAGGCATTGTGCGCCGCGTTCAGCTGGTCAGCCGCCCGACTGGTGAACTCGCCCAACTGGTCATAGATTTTGGGCAGCTCGATGTCCCGCAGATCCATCAGGCCGCGAAGCTGGCCACTGGAAAGCTGAATGGGTTGCTGGTTGGAGCTGCCGGCCGGTTGCGCGCTGATATAGCCGGGCGTCGTTGCGGTCACATTGTAGGTCAGCTTGGCCGCGCCGTCGCCGGCGATCAGGACACCCTCGATCGTGCGCACATCCACGCCGCCGCCCGCCCGGGGCGCCGTGCGCACATTCATCAGACCGGACAACTCATCCAGCAACTGGCTCTGGATGTTCTCCGATCCCGACGCATCGGCACCGACCAAAGACGCGCGCTTGATCTCCAGGTTCAGGCGACTGATCTCGTCCAGCAGGCTGTTGGCGCGTTCGACTCCAGCACCGATCTGGGTCTCGACGGTCGCGCCCAACGAGACGATCTGGCCGTTGATCCGGTCGGCCTCGCTCAGAAAGTCTTCGATATTGGACAGCGCCTGGCTTCGCAGCAGGGTCGAAGAAGGGTCGTCCGCCAGCGTCGCAAAGGCGCCAAACACCTTGTCCAACCGGTTGAAGAAGAAGCCGTCAGCCGACGGGTCACCGAACAGGCTCTGGGCGTTGTCAAGATACTGCGACACCGCCGACCAGCGCTTTGTGTCAGACTGAGCGTTGAGTGAGGCGACCTGAAGGTACTGGTCGGTGATCCGACGGATGCCGTTGATCTTCACACCGGCACCGGCACCGTCGACAACCTGTTGTTCCTGATTGACGGCCTTGCGGACGTAACCGGGTGTGTTGACGTTGGCGATATTGTCCGACACCGCCCGCAGCGATGCCTGAGCGGCCTGTAGGCCAGTTGTGGCGGTCTGGAGTGCGACGCCGAGGGTCATGGATCAGGCCTCCGCCCGGCAAGGGTTGTCGCACGACCCGGCGAATTCTGCCGGGATCGGGATTAACGCGCCTCTACAAATCCGGAAAATCTTCAATATTTTCAACATTGGCCCTCGCTGGACCGAGTGGGTTCAGTTTGAAGCGCGCAAGACCGGTGCCACCCCGCGTTACAGGACACGCCTCGCGGGCGGGCGCACGTTCCGGTCCCTTCAAGGGCTCCGGCCAACCGCGCCGACAGAGGTGGAATGGGCGGCAGGGAATGCCCCAGCAAATGCCCCTGGCCCGGCAAAATGCGCCATGAGCCGGAATATAGACAGTGACAGAAATCTAACGTTTCCATTGTTAATTCAATAAGTTGATGAACTGGCGCGGACGTTGCTCAGCACATTCCGAATGAGACTTGCGCAGTACGCGCCCTCCTCTCCTCCCAACCGGGCCCCTGACCTCATGAACGCAGCCGCGCTCAATCCCGCCTCAACGCTTCCTGCCGGATCTGTCGGATCGCCAGGCACCGCCGCCGGCAGCAAGACGGGCGGCGTGCCGGCCGGCTTCGGATCCCTGCTCGACGCGCTGTTCCCGCAAGGTGCCGCACCTGAAACGACGCCAATCGCCTCGACGCCAGTCGCCTCGACGCCCGACAACGCCAAGGTCGATGACGCGCTCGGCGTCGCCCTGGAAGACCAGACCGTTGACTTCGCCGAGGTCAACGCACAGCCACTGTCGAGCGACGCCAGTGTCGCTCTGCTGGCCAGCCTGTTTTCCGGCCAGCCCCCGACCACCGAAAATATTGGCGCTAAACAATCCGCCGAAAACGGCCACGCTTTCGGTCGCGACAAAGGTCAAGGCGTGCCGGCAGCCCCGGCGCTTCTCAACGCCAACCCGAAAGCGGGCCTGTTGGAAAAGGCCGGGCTTGAGGGCGAGACGCTGGTCGATCTGGCAGCCACTAACGAACGCGCAGAGCTCCGGACCAACAATCCTCGTCGCGCTGACCTTTTGACGCCGCCGCCAGTTGCCGCACCTGGTCCGCGTTCTGCCGCCCCCCCGCCACCATCGCCCCTGGCTTCTGACCTTCCCGACGTCATTGGCGCGACCCCGGTGGTTGCGACCGCTGATCCTTCCGAGCCCCAGATCATTCCCCCATCGGCCGCGGCCACAGCCCCGAACACCGTTGCGTCGACGCCGCCGCCCGCGGGCCTTGTCGCGCGACAGGAACCTGCCCCCGCAACGCGCAGCGCGCGCGCCGAACGGAACCGATCGTCCACAGAGACGCGACCGGCAGATGAGATCCCGGCTGGGCAAGGTGCGCCAGCGACTGGCGTTACGGGTGCTGTAAAACCTGCTGCAGGTGCAGACCGAGTTGCAGACGCAGGTTCCGAGGCGGCTAACGCCGCAACTCGTGACGCCGATGTCGCAGCCGACGCGCCCGACGCAACGGCGCAGGCCGAGACCCGGACGGCCACGCAATCCCTCACGCCCCTGACGCAAGGTGCCCAGGCGGTCCGGGGTTCACCGGAAACAGTCGCGACCCTCGCCGCCCAGATCATCAAGAAGCTCGAAGGCCAATCCACCCGTTTCGATGTCGAACTGAACCCGGCAGGCCTCGGCAAGGTAGACGTGCGGATCGACATCGGCGCGCACGGACGGATTTCTGCGGCCATGATGTTCGACAACCCCGCCGCCGCCGCCGACCTGCGCGCCCGCGCCTCGGAACTGCAGCGGATGCTGGAGCAGGCCGGCTTCGACATGTCAGGCGGCATTTCGTTCGACGTCGCCGGGGATCGTGGCCAGCAGCAGCGCCAGGCCTGGCAAGACCCACATGACAACAGCGGCCAGGCCTTCCGGGGTCAGGCCTTTCGCGCCGCACTCGACACCGCCGGCAATGCGACCGACGCCGCCATCGAAGGCGCGCTGCGCCTGAGACGCGGCGTCAATGCCGGCCTTGACCTGAGGATCTGATCATGGACGTCGCCGCAACCACCGCTGCCGCCGCTTCAGCCACGGGCGATACCACCGCGATCGGCCGGGCGCGGCTGGCGGAAAATTTCGACACCTTTCTGTCGTTGCTTACGACCCAGCTGAAGAACCAGGATCCGCTGTCGCCGCTGGATTCCAACCAGTTCACGCAACAGATCGTCCAGATGACCGGCGTGGAACAGCAACTGGCCACCAACGACCTGCTGAAGAAGCTGGTGTCCAACACCACCTCTGGCATTGCCACTGCAGTCAGCCTGATCGGCAAGGAAGTGCGCGCCGAAGCTGATGTCGCCGCCCTCAAGGATCACAAGGCCGAGTGGACCTACAAGCTCGACCGCGCTGCCACCGATGTGAAGCTGGATGTGCTGGATTCCAAGGGCCGCATCGTGGCGACCAGCGCCGCGGCTGACGCCAAGGCTGGCGAGAACAAGTTCACCTGGGATGGCAAGACCTCCGGAGGCGCCGTCCTGGCCGATGGAGTCTACAGCCTCAGGGTTACAGCGAAAGACAGCACCGGCTCGGTCGTTCCGTCAAAGGTGTTTGCCGACGGCCTCGTGACCGGGGTCGAACAAGCCGACGGAACCACACTGCTAACCATCAATGGCGCGCAGATCCCCTGGGAGAAGCTCGTCACCATTCGCCAACCGGCACCCCCCGTGACGACCGCCTCGACGGCGGCATCCACACTTACCGGTTCAAACACCAACAACCCGGACGACAAAACGTCGTCTCCAGCGGCGGCCTGACGGCCGAACTCACGCAGCACGCGCACCCGCCTCAGGAAAACGGAAAGCCAACATGTCCATCAATTCAGCCTTGCTCACCGGCGTTTCAGGGTTGGTCGCCAACTCCTCTGCACTCGCGGCCATCTCGGACAACATCGCCAACGTGAATACCGTCTCGTACAAGCGAAACGAGGTCAGCTTCGCCAATGTGGTGACCTCGCAGGCCGTGAAGGGCCGCTACTCCGCCGGCGGCGTTCAAGGCGTCACCCGGCAGTTCGTCAGCCAGCAGGGTCTGGTGCAGGCCTCCGGGTCCTCCACCGACCTCGCGATCTCAGGCGACGGATTCTTCGTGGTGTCCAACAAGGGTGCTGGACTGACGGCGGCAGATGCGCGGGCGTTTACTCGCTCAGGATCGTTTACGGTCGATGCCGACGGCTTCCTGGTGAACAAGTCCAACTTCTACCTGCAGGGTTGGCCGGCCAAGGCAGACGGCAGCTTCGACATCAATCCGTCCGACCTGTCGAAAATGAACTCGATCAACGTCAAGAACCTGGGCTCCGCCGTCGCCCCCACCACCGACATCGGCGTCAGCGCCAACTTAAACAAAGGTGGTGTCGTGTCGGCCGGCGAGGCTGCTTACAATAACGCCACTGTGGCCTCGATGACCGACTACGCCACCGACCCGTTGACCGGCACCAAGCCGGACTTCGTCATCGAAGCCAACGTCATCGACTCGACCGGCGGATCGCGAAAGGTGGCCATCGCCCTGCTTAAGGACGACAGCGCCAATCCGAACAGCTGGCACGCAGAAATCTATGCGATCCCGACCACGGACGTCACGACAGGTGGCCGTCCCGGCCAGCTCGCCAAGGGCGACATCAAATTCAATCAGGATGGCACGATCGACCTGACGACGACGACGCTGTTCGGCGCTCCCGGTGCTGCCGCACAACTGGTCCTCGACGCGTCCGGCACCGCCACCTCGCCGCGTTGGTCGAATTCTCTCGGCGTCGCGGCCCAGACCCTGGACTTCGACCTCTCGAAGGTCTCGCAGTACACCGCCACCTCGACGGTCAACGCGATCAGCTCCAACGGGGCCGGCGTCGGTAACATCGTCTCCATCGATGTGGACGACGAGGGTATCGTCTCGGCGATCTACGACAACAGCCAGATCCGCCAGATCGCCAAGGTCGGCATCGCGACATTCCCCAACGCCGACGGCCTCCAGGCCATCAGCGGCAACGCCTATCGCACCAGTCTGCCGGCCGGCCAACTGACCGTGAAAGAAGCGGGCGTCGGCGGCGCTGGCCGAATTTCGCCTTCGAGCCTCGAAGCCTCGACAGTTGATCTTTCCGCAGAGTTCACAGGATTGATCCAGACGCAGAAAGCTTATTCAGCTTCCTCCAAAATTATTACTACCGCAGATCAGATGTTGGAAGAATTGATCAACATCAAGCGATAGTCATAATTCCTAATTTTACATGAATAATCGATTCGATCTTCGATGTGCCAACATGGAACACTGAGAAAAACATGGTTACCCGTTTCTTTACTAAGGCGATTCAGCCGCCGTTAGGAGCCATTGGGTATGCTTCACGTCAATCAGTGATGGTGAGGCGCTAGAAAGCCCATGTTGCAGCAACAACCGACGCGCACGAACAGCCGCGGCGAATCCTATGTGATCGGACCGACGGGGGCGCCACTGACACGCAACGACCTGCCGCCGCCCAACACCGGCCGCTGGGTCATCCGGCGCAAGGCCGAGGTGGTGGCGGCCGTTCGCGGCGGCCTGATCTCGCTGGAGGAAGCGCTTGAGCGTTACTCTCTGACGAGCGACGAATTTGTCTCCTGGCAACGCTCGATCGAACGCCATGGGCTGGCAGGTCTACGGACCACCCGCCTGCAACAATACCGCTGATAAGGCGGATCGCTCAGATGGACTGACGCCGAAAGTCGGCCGCGCCTGTTACCCCGGGTGCGGCCGATCATCGTTTCAGGACAGCTTGCGCACCACGACTGTGATCCGCTCGCGTTCTCCCGGCCGGCGCTCCACCAGCAAGCGCGCCACCTGCGCGTCATCGTGGAACGCATAGCCCTTGATCGCGTCAAGGATAGCCTTGGCCAGGTTGTCGAGGTCGAGCCACGGCGGATCGCCCACATACTCCATGCCGATCTCCACCGAGTAGTCACCCCAGGCGGGCCGCGAACCCCGCCAGGCCTTGCGGAAAAACTCGTAGATCAGCGGTTTGTAGTACTTGCCCTGCGTCGTCAGCCCATCAACCGACAGCTCCAGCACGCCCTCGGCTTCCCGCGCGCGCACCTTGCCATGCTGGGTCCAGTCATCGGTCATGGGACGAAAATGAGTTTCGTCGCGGACGCGTCGTGCAATGATGGCTCTGTGATCATCGCTCACCTTGTCCAGACCTCGGCTGCGGCACCTTCGCAATGGGAAGGGGGCTTGGCAGACAATAGACCCGTATTCATTCGGTATCGATGGGGCACGCTACAGATCCACATTGGTCCGTCTGGAGGCGGTGTGAGCTCGGCTATCTCCGCCACGCCCTGGTTCGACAAAGAGGTGGGCGAGAAGATGGGTGCGTTCATCGAACTGGACGAAGTGCTTCAATATTCTGGTTTGCAGTTGGCCTGATCATGCTTGCGCATCTGCGACGGGCGAATAAACCGTGTCGGGCTGACCTCCTGAGGGACCTATCGATGAGCGCGACCCGTACCGAAACCGATACCTTCGGCCCCATCGAGGTGGCGAACGAGGTCTATTGGGGGGCCCAGACCCAGCGCTCGATCGGCAACTTCAAGATTGGCTGGGAAAAGCAGCCCAAGCCGATGATCAAGGCGCTGGGCGTCGTCAAACGCGCGGCGGCCGAGGCCAATCTGGAGTTGGGCAAGCTTGATTCCGAAATCTGCAAGTACATTGTGCTGGCCGCTCAGGAGGTCATCGACGGCAAGCTGGACGACCACTTCCCGCTGGTGGTCTGGCAGACCGGCTCCGGCACCCAGTCCAACATGAACGCCAATGAGGTGATCTCCAACCGTGCCATCGAGATGATGGGCGGGGTGATGGGTTCCAAGAAACCGGTCCATCCCAACGATCATGTCAACATGAGCCAGTCGTCCAACGACACCTATCCCACCGCCATGCATATCGCCTCAGCTGAAGAAGTCGCCCGCTCGGTGATGCCTGCGCTGGAGCACCTGCACGCAGCGCTGAAGAAGAAGTCCGACCAGTTCGCCCACATCATCAAGATCGGCCGCACGCATACCCAGGACGCCACGCCGCTGACGCTGGGCCAGGAGTTCGGCGGCTATTCGCACCAGATCGCCATGTCGGTGCGCCGCATCAAGGAGACGCTCTACGGCCTCTATGAGCTGGCCCAGGGCGGCACCGCCGTCGGCACCGGCCTGAACGCCCCCATCGGCTTCGCCGAACTGGTGGCCAAGAAGATCGCCGCGATCACCAAGCTGCCGTTCGTGACCGCGCCCAACAAGTTCGAGGCGCTGGCCGCCCACGACGCCATGGTGTTCAGCCACGGGGCCCTGACCGCCACCGCCGGTGCGCTGTTCAAGATCGCCAACGACCTGCGCTTTCTGGGTAGCGGCCCCCGCGCGGGCCTGGGCGAACTGGCCCTGCCGGAGAACGAGCCCGGCTCGTCGATCATGCCCGGCAAGGTCAACCCCACCCAGGCCGAGGCCCTGACCATGGTCTGCGCTCACGTCATGGGCAACCAGACCGCCATCGCGTTTGCCGGCAGCCAGGGCCATTTCGAACTCAACGTCTTCAACCCGGTGATGGCCTACAACTTCCTGCAGTCCTGCCGCCTGATCGCCGACGCCTCGATCTCGTTCACCGACAACATGGTGGCCGGCACCGAGGCCCGCGAGGACAACATCAAGGCCAACCTTGAGCGATCGCTGATGCTGGTGACGGCGCTGAACGGCAAACTCGGCTACGACAACTGCGCCAAGATCGCCAAGGCCGCGCACAAGAACGGCACCACGCTTCGGGAAGAAACCGTCGGCGGCGGGTATCTGACCAACGCTGAGTTCGACGAATATGTGCGGCCCGAGAAGATGATTTCGCCGGGGTGACGCTCCAACTCGCCCGGATCGCGAACTCGCTGCCGGACGGCTTCGATTCCTTGCGGGCCAAAGCCAACGCCGAGGGCCATCGCCACATGGCGCGGCTGGCGGTAGAGGTTAGAGACACGCCTGAGTATTTCATTGCCCTGTTGGCCGCCTTCGACGACGGCGAACTACTGGGCATAGGGGGATGACGACCGAGCCGACTGATACAACGGCGATCCGGATGCGCCGCCTATACGTGGTCCCGGCGATGCGTGGTCGCGGCGTAGCGCGGGCCATCGCCAATGCACTGCTCAATGTGGCGCTGGGCCAGACGCGGCTGGTCACAGTGCATGCCGGTAATCTGTCCGCAGAGCGGTTCTGGGACGCCATGGGATTTTCGCCGGTCGCGAATCGACCGTGGAGCCATCAGTTCGTAGCCCATTGACCCCGCCGCCAAACCGGCGCGTGAAGGCCCATGGCCAAGGAAACCGTCTACATCGTCCAGTCCTATATCGCGGGCCGCGGCAAGGCGCTGAAGGCCGAGCAACAGGTCGGCTGCAAGACCGCCGAGGAGGCCCGCCGCAAGGCCGAGCGGCTGGGCCCGTTGCGCCCGGCGGTGGTCGCCTTTTCCGCGACTGCCGACACCGAGCTCGGCGACTACGACGAAAACCCAGTGATCCTGTTCCGCTCGGGACCGCTGCCACATCCGTTCTCGGAGTGAGGTGACGGACGGCGCGGACCGGGCTATCGTAGGCCCATGGGCAAGGTCGAACTAAAGATCGAGATTGACGCTGACCTGCTGGCGCAGGCACGCGATGCCGGCCTGCCGATTGACCGTTTGGCGGCCCAGAGCCTCAGGCGGGCGTTAGCCGAAACCCAGCCTTACCTGGGACTCTCCGATGATGAAAAAGCTTGCCGATGGGCGCAGGAGAATGCCGAAGCGCTGGAGGCACAGCGCGCTCGCATTGAAGCTTTCGGCGTTTTTGGCGAGGATCTCAGGACCTGGTGATCCGTCAATTCGATCTTGTCGAGAATCCGTCCCGTCACTCCCGGTCGCTGTATCCATTCCTGGTGGTCCTGCAATCGCACCATCTGGACGCATCACATCTGACGGTCGTGGCACCGGTCCTGCCGCGCACCGCCCCGGCGGTCACCTTGACGAGCGTGGCCTTCGATTTTCAGGACCGACAATACTATTTGCTGGTCGGTGAACTCACCAGCATCGACGCCCACTTGATCAGGTCTGCGGTTGGCTCGGTGAGAAGTCATGAAGACGCCATCCGACGCGCCATCGACAGGGCGTTCTCCGGCTCCTAGGCCCGGCGCATCACCGCGAAATCGGCCAGGTCCTGCATCGCCGGCCGCCAGGAATTGGAGCCGAAGTCGGCAATCGCGGCCTTGGCGCTGTCGGCGTAGCGGGCGGCCAGCGCCAGGGTCTCGTCCAGCGCACGGGTTTCGCGCATCAGCACCACCGCCCGCTCCAGATCGCCGTCTGCCTGCTCGCGGCGATCAATGGTCCGCACCCAGAAATCCCGCTCGCTGGACGCCGTGCGCGACATGGCCAGCAGCAGCGGCAGGGTGACCTTGCCCTCACGGAAATCGTCGCCGGGGTTCTTTCCCAGGGTCTTGGCGTCACCGGAATAGTCCAGGGCGTCGTCGATCAGCTGAAACGCCAATCCCAGCTCCTGGCCAAACTTGCGCAGTGCGCGGCACTGATCCGGCGAGGCGCCGGCCGACACTGCACCGGCTTCTGCCGCTGCGGCGAACAGCTCTGCGGTCTTGGCCTTGATGATCTCCAGGTACACATCCTGGCTCAAATCCAGATCGTGGCTGCGGGTCAGTTGCAGCACCTCGCCCTCCGAGATCACGCGGCTGGCCCGCGCCAGGATTTCCAGCGCCGACATCGACCCTGCGTCCACCATCAGCTCGAACGCCCTGGCAAACAGGAAATCACCCACCAGCACGCTGGCCGGTGCCCCCCAGATCAGATGCGCAGCCACCCGGCCCCGGCGAAGCTGGGAAGAATCCACTACGTCGTCATGCAACAGGGTCGCGGTGTGAATGAACTCCACGGCGGCCGCCAGCTTCAGGCACGCGTCGTCTCGCGCGCCGCACAGCCGGGCGGCGGCAATGGTCAACAGAGGCCGAAGTCGCTTGGCGGAACCCGCGATCAGGTGGTCGGCCAGCGCTGGTATCACCGGCACAGGACTGTCCATGTGGATGCGGATCAAGCCGTCAACGGCGCGCATGTCCGGGCCGGCCAACTTCAACAGCAGGTCCAGTGAGGGCGGCGCGGCTATGGCCTGGGCAGCTTCCAAGCAGAGTTTCCTATGTCGACCCGACCGCCTGCCGCCGAAGTCGCCGTTTGCCGGGACAATGCGGACGCGTTAGGGCACGGTCAATATCCGAAGGCTTTACGCCTCTCCCCCAGTTACACCAAGGCTTGCCGTTATGGATGCCGTCACTAACGATCACCTGCTGGACGGTCGGGTTCAGTTGCGCCAACCCGTGCGCGGCTACCGTGCCGGTCTGGATGCGGCGCTGCTGGCGGCGGCCTGTGACGCAAAACCCGGGCAGCGGGTACTGGAGGCCGGTTGCGGGGCTGGCGGCGCGCTGCTGGCTGCGGCGGCGCGTTGTCCTGAGGTTCGTTTCACCGGCATCGAACGCGATCCCGACGCCCTGGCCCTGGCGCGGGAGAACATTGCCCTCAATGGCATGACGGATCGTGTCGAAGCGGTGGAAGGCGATGTGGCCGTCCGTTTTTCCTCCCTGGGCATCGAACCCTTCGACGCCGCCATGACCAATCCGCCGTTTTTTGACGACAGCAACTCATTGCGCGGCCCGGCCCCCGAGCGCCGCGCCGCCTGGATGGCCGACGATGGCTTGGCCGCCTGGATCGGCTTCATGTCCAAAGGTGTCCGCGAGGGGGGCACACTGACCCTGATCCACCGCGCAGATCGGCTGGCCGATATCCTGGCGCTGCTGGGCGAGAAGTGCGGTGGCATTCAGATCCTGCCCATTCACCCGTTCGCAGACGAGTCGGCAAAACGCGTGCTGGTGCGGGCCATCAAGACCGGCAAGGCGCCGCTGCGGCTGCTGCCGGCTCTCGTCCTGCACGACCGCGATGGCGACAAGCATAGGCCCGAGATTGAGGCCATCCTGCGGGGCGAAGCGGCGATCAGCTGGGCTTGACTTCACCTGACGCGGCCTTGACGCAGCGCGAGCCACCCGCCAAGGTCCCGTTCGTTCCTGATGAACTGCCAGCAGAGGAGGATGTCTCATGTTGCCCATTGCGCCCGCAGCCCCTCGCTGCGTCACTGCTGCTGCCTTGTAGGCAAGAGATCACGCCCGAACGGGATCTCCGCAGTCGACGCCTGACCGGCTTTCGACATCAAGGACAACCCCATTGCTGAACTCCCAACTGCTGACAGCCTATGGCTGGAACGGTACGCTCAACGACATCTTTCCAACCTACGCCGCCCAGGGGTTAGTCCCCGGTCGGATCGTCGTGCAACAGCGCGGCGGCTATCGCCTGATCACCGATCTGGGTGAGATCGACGCCCGGGCCACCGGGCCGTTGATGAAGGCGGCCTCCGACATATCCCGGCCTGCGGCTGGTGACTGGGTGGCCGTCGAGGCCAGGCCCGGCCAGACCACCGCGCTGGTTCATGCCGTGCTGCCACGCTCCACAGCCTTCATCCGCAAGGCGTCCGGCCCCCGCGCCGGGGCCCAGGTGGTGGCGGCCAATGTCGATGTGGCCTTCCTGGTCGCCTCGCTGAACGCCAACCTCAACCCGCGCCGGCTGGAACGGTATCTGGTTACCACCCACGAGAGCGGTGCCAAGCCGGTGATCGTGCTGACCAAGGCGGACCTGGCCGAATTCCTCGACGAGGACGTGGCCGAGATAGAGGCGATTGCCTCAGGTGCCCCGGTGCTGGCCATCTCCGCCATAACCGGCCAAGGGCTGGACGCCCTCGACACCTGGCTGCAACCCGGCCAGACCGCCGTGCTGCTGGGGTCATCGGGCGCTGGCAAGTCCACCTTGCTCAACGTGCTGGCGGGCGAAGAGCGAATGGCCACGCGGGAGGTGCGCGCCGCCGACGACCGTGGCCGCCACACCACCACCCACCGCGAACTGGTGCTGCTGCCGTCCGGAGCCCTGATCCTCGACACACCTGGCATGCGCGAACTGGGCCTTTGGGACGCCGACGAGGGCGTCTCGGCCACCTTCGGCGATATCGAAGAGCTGGCCACCCAATGCCGGTTCCGCGACTGCAGCCACGGCGACGAACCCGGCTGCGCCATCCAGGCGGCGATCGACGACGGCAGCCTGGACCCCGGCCGGCTCTACAGTTTCGAAAAGCTGCAGGCCGAACTGGCCCATGACCGCCGGCGCCAGGACCCGCTGCTGGCCCAGGAACACAAGAAGCTCTGGGCCTCGCGCCACAAGACCAGCAAGGCGTGGATCAAACAGAAGCGGCGAATGCCGGACGAGTAGGCGGCAGCCTGCCGGGCGTTTGACGTATCTTTCACATTCGTCTAATGTTCTCGTCATGACTGCAACGTCTTCTATCATCGCCAGCGATGGCGCACGCGCCGCGATCATGGACGAGGCAGCTGCAGTGGGCATGCTTGCCGGTACGCGCCGACCGGTGGGCGTGCGCCTGCCGGAAGGCCTGATCGCGGCAGCGCGGCAGCGAAGCGGCGCGAAGAGCCTGACGGAACTGGTGGAGTACGCGTTGGCCAAGGTGGCGCTGGAAGACGATTTCGGCCCGCGCCTGCTGGCGCGCGAAGGCACGATCTCCCCGGACATCGATCTTGAGTTTTGATCTGCCGCGTGCGCTGCGGCGCGTGCGGCCCCAGCGGCCTTTAGCGCCAGCGGCTCGACCCAAGTCTGACATTGATCTCGAGTCGCGGCGACCGGAGATCCTGCTCGATACCTGCGTCTACATTGATATCGCGCAGAAACGCGCAAGTGACGCGTTGAAGACGCTGCTTCGACATCGCCTGACGCACCACTCGTCTGTGGCCCTAGCCGAACTGACCCACCGGTTCGGCCGGCTCGACCCCGGTCATCCGGGAACCGCCTCCACGCTGCGGGAACTCACCGCCATCATCGCCGACATCCCGGAGCGGCGATTGAGCGCGCCCAGCCTCCAGGCCTTCGGCGAGGCCGGGATGCTGGCAGGTCTCGCCGCCCGCCTCAGCGGCAAGCCGCACGGTCAGGCGGCCCTGAACGACGCGCTGCTACATCTGCAGGCGGCCGAGGGCGGCTGGATGCTGGTGACCCGGAACACGGGCGACTTCGGATGGCTGCGGCGGTTGGCGCCCCGGACCGAGGTGTTTTTGTATTGAGAGCGGTGGGTGGGGATCGGTGTGCTGTCCCTTCAACCCAAAATCTTTGCGAAACTGATGAACGTCGCCAAGCCGGGCGGCCGGGTGCTCGTCGCCTATGGTGCGGGGCATGGCTGTTGGCTTCGGCACTTTGCGACGACGGTTCCCGGCTACGCGCTGGTTGACGTGCGGCCCTATCTGAAGCGCGCGGCCGCCTGGCTGGAGTGGCGCGGGATCCCCGCCCCCGAAATCAGCTCACCCCTTGATCTGCCCGTCCAGGAACTTGCGGATACCCGCGCCGTAGGGCGGCCGCAGCATCTTTAGCGGGCCGATGTCCTTTTTCATCTGGGTGAAGATGGCCTTGCGGTGGCTGAACTCGCGGAAGCCGTCAGCACCGTGATAGCTGCCCATGCCGGAGGGGCCGACGCCGCCGAAGGGCAGCTCTTCCTGGGCGACGTGCATGATCACGTCGTTGATCGTGACGCCGCCGGCCGTGGTGTGGGTGAGTACGCGCTCCTGCTCGGCCGCATCGGCGCCGAAGTAGTAGAGGCCCAGCGGCCGGTCGCGGCCGTTCACATAGGCGATGGCCTCATCCAGGGTGTTGTAGCCCTTGACCGGCAGCACAGGGCCGAAGATTTCCTCCTGCATCACCTTCATGTCGTCGGTGGGATCCAGGATCAGCGTCGGCGCGATCTTGCGGTGTTCCTGCTGCGACAGGTCCTCGCCCTCAGGCTTCAGCTCGATCACCCGGGCGCCCTTGGCGCGGGCGTCGTCGATATAGCCGGTGATGCGGTCAAAGTGCCGCTGGGCGACGACGGCGGTGTAGTCGGGATTGTCCCTGATCGTGGGGAACATGGTCGAGACCGAGGTGCGGGCCGCGGCGACGAAGGCCTCCACCTGGTCCTGGGGTGCCAGCACATAGTCGGGGGCCAGGCAGATCTGGCCGGCGTTGAGCGTCTTGCCGTTCATCACCCGGGCGGCGGCGGTGGACATGTCGGCGGAGCGGCCCAGGATGACCGGGCTCTTGCCGCCCAGTTCCAGGGTTACGGGAACCAGATTCTCGGCCGCCGCGCGCATCACGTGGCGGGCCACCGAGGTGGCGCCGGTGAAGATCAGGTGGTCGAAGGCCAGGTGCGAGAAGGCCTC
>JANORH010000388.1:0-1761 GCA_031415215.1 Alphaproteobacteria bacterium
ACCGCAAACTTGGTCGCACAGTAGACGGCCATACGCGGCGACCCAGACAACGACGCCAGTGATGCGATGTTGATCAGCCGTGACCCCGGCGTGTGCTTCAGACGCTCGTGGCCGATATAGGAGCCCAGGATGACGCCTCGCAGATTGATGTCGATCTGGTCGTCGAAATCACTGCGCCCCTGCTCGGTGAACCAGCCGTAGCGCGCGATGCCAGCGTTGTTGACCAGGACATCCAGTCGCCCGCCGCTGGCTTCCATGAACGCGTCCAGGGCGCGCTCCCATTCGTCTTCCTTGCGCACGTCATGCACGACCGTGAACCCGGCATTGTCTCCACCGATGGCCGCCAGCGCGGTCTTCAGACCGGGGGCATCAATGTCCGAAAGGCCGACCAGCCAGCCCTCGCCAGCGAACCGCTTCGCAGTTGCCAGGCCGATCCCGCTGGCGGCACCGGTGATGAAGATGGCTTTGCGGTCAGTCGGCATGGCTTGCTCCAGGTCTGGGTCAGAGCGACGTTAGACCTGAACCGACGCGGGATCACCACGTGACGTGACGGCGCCCTACCGTGCGTTCTCAGGCCGCGAGTTTCGCCAGTTCGGTCAACACCCGCTCTGCCGCGTCCAGCCGTTGTTTGGGGGTCTCCCATTCACCCTTCACCACGACCTTGTTGTCGGGACGGATCCGCCAGGCAACCTGGTTTTTGGCGATGAACCCGACCAGCCCGGCAGGGTTCTTGAAGTCGTCATTGCGGAAGGTGACCACCGCGCCCTTGGGGCCCACATCGATCTTGGAGACATTGGCCTCTCGGCAAAGTCCCTTGATCGCCACGACCTTCAGAAGTTGACCGGCTTCAGGCGGCAGAGGACCGAACCTGTCGATGAGTTCGGCTGCCAGGGCCTCGCGGTCAGCTGACTTTTCCGCGTCTGAAAGCCGGCGATAGAGCGACAGGCGTACATTGAGGTCCGGGACATAATCCTCAGGGATCAGCACGGCGGCGCCGGTGTTGATCTGCGGTGACCAGCCACGGTCGGCGACGGCCTCGGCACCGGCGCGCGCGCGCAACTCGTTCACGGCATCCTCGAGCATTTGTTGGTAGAGCTCGACGCCGATTTCGCGGATATGGCCAGACTGTTCCTCGCCCAGCAGATTGCCGCCGCCCCGGATATCGAGGTCGTGACTGGCCAGTTGAAACCCGGCTCCCAGGCTGTCCAGCGACTGCAGGACCTTCAGGCGACGTTCGGCGGACAGGGTGATCTGTCTTTCGGCAGGCGTTGTCATATAGGCGAACGCGCGCGCCTTGGATCGTCCCACCCTGCCCCTCAGCTGGTACAACTGGGCCAGGCCGAACATGTCGGCGCGATGGATGATCAGGGTATTGGCGGTGGGAATGTCGAGGCCGCTTTCCACGATGGTGGTCGACAGCAGCACATCGTACTGGCCCTCGTAGAAGGCGCTCATCACGTCTTCCAGCTGGGTCGGCGCCATCTGGCCGTGGCCGACCACGAATTTCACTTCCGGCACCTGTTCGCGGATGAAACGTTCGAGTTCGGGCAGATCGCTGATCCTGGGGGCGACAAAATAGGCCTGACCGCCGCGATACTTCTCGCGCAGCAGGGCTTCGCGGACCGTGACCGGGTCCCAGGGCGTGATGTAGGTGCGGACGGCCAGTCGATCGACCGGCGGGGTGGCGATGATCGACATTTCCCGGATGCCGCTGAGTGACATCTGCAGCGTTCGAGGGATCGGCGTGGCGGTCAACGTCAG
>JANORH010000389.1:0-10920 GCA_031415215.1 Alphaproteobacteria bacterium
AGCGCCGAAGGGGTTGAACGTCGGTGACTTCGCGGTCACCAGCGACTGCAACGCCGCAATGTTCAGGCCAGCGTCGCTGCGGGTGCGGCTGTCGTCATGTTCGTAGACTCCGGTCAGTGACAGCCGCCACCCTGCCAGGTCCCGATTGAGCCCGCCGCCCAACCGACCATTCCAGCTGTCGAGGGTCTGGGTCAGGGGGCCAAGGGTCGGGATGTAGCGATCAACCGAGACCGGCTGGCTGAACGGCGAAAACGGATTGCCAGTCGGCACGATTAGGCTGACGGTCGGCAAGCCCAGACGACTGTCGCTCTGCGTCGCTTCAAGTGTAGCATTGAGGGTGGCAATCATTCCGCCGAAGATCGGGCGGCTATAGACGACATTGGCGGTGGCCTTGTCGGTAGCCGGCAACAGGGACCGGAAGCGACCGGTGTCGCTGGCGTTGGCCATCCCCGAAGTCGCGGCGAACTCGGCCAAAGTCGGGGCGCGGATGGCAGCGGGTGCGGGCACGCCGGCCTCGGTTACCGTCCTGCCGGCTAGCGCGCTCAGCGCGGGATCGACCTCGGTGCCCGGTGTCACGGCAGTGACATTGCCGACCAGATCAAAGGCGCGGCCCGATGTAAGGGACACCAGATTTCGCTCGTCCTCGGTCAGGGCGGTAGCGGTCTCGACTTTGAGGTCGATGTTAAACCGCTTGTCATTCTGGATATTGAAAAAGCCCAATTCCGCCTGGCCCGACACCCGCCCTCCGGTCGTGGGGCCACCGCCCGAAAGCTCTGTGGTTGAGGCCTTGAACTGAGGGCGCAACACGAAGTTCACGACCCGCTGGCTGGCCGAAAAGCCATACTTCAGTGCCGCTTCCTCCGGCAGGATATCGACACGCAGGATCGCTTCCGTCGGCAGGTCGCGGATCTCGGCAAAACCCGAGATCCGGCGTCCGTTCAGCAGGATTACGGGTGCGCCACCGCGCCCCCGCTCACTACGGGTCTGGGCGGAAAGCTGGCCCAGAAGTTCGGCCATGGTGCTGACGCCATAAGCCTGGATATCGGCTGGATCGAGCTGAAGCTCCGGCACAACATCGCCCACGACTGCGCCGGATTGAGCCGCGGTCACCACCACCTCGGACACAGTGGTTTCTGTATTCGGGGGTTTGGGCGTGACCCCACTGGACTGCGCTAAAGCCGCAGGCGCGATGGCCAGCCAGATAAGCTGGCCAAGGGCGAGGCTGCCCGGCATCCAGTTCGTGAATCGAGAAATCGCCAGCCCCTTGAGAAAGGCGATCCGAGTCGCCGAACGTTGACCTGCCTGTGTCGCCAGATGACATCAATCCCAGTCGCGCGTTCGAAAGAGGGCCGGGTTTTGTCCGGTCGGTTACGAACTGGCTATGGCGTGTCAGGATTGTCGCATTGTGGTGCGGTCAGTCCTTGCTGTCTGGCGGCCGGCGGGAGCTCTAACGTCGGCACTGGCCTGATCCGTCGCCACCGAACTGAAAATCGGCGGCGACGGGTTCCACGCGTGCAGCGTCAGGCGACGACGTTCCGGCGCTGACGACGCAGGTATGTCCCGGCCAGTCCAAAGCCACCGATCATCAGCGTCCATGTCGTGGGTTCAGGAATGCCACCGATGACGCCGGTGGCCGTGCCGCTCGCAAGGATATAGGACCCCCCGAAGCGTAGGCCATAGATGTCAGTGGTATCATCGGCGATGCCGCGAAACTGGAACGCGTTGAAGGCACCCGGCGTAGAGATCGGCGCATCTATGCCCAGGTCGAAGGAACTGATCACATTGCCGGCGACGTCAAGCGTCGAGATGACCGGCGGATCCCCCACGCCAGGGGCGTAGTTGAAGAAGAAGCCGATCTGACGGTAGGCCACGGTGCCCAGAAGTTGAGCATAGCCGGTCGGTGAATCAACACCGATGTAGACCGCGTCGCCGCCAAAATCGCCGTTGGAACCCAGGCCGTAGCCGCCCTGACCGACGACAGATCCGAGCCCTGAGTTTCCCCCGCCATTGACAGACGTGAAGGTGAATTCGCCGACGGCAACCGGACCGACCGTGAAGTTGTAGCTGCCGTTGTCGTAACCGCTCAGGTCAAGATCGGGTCCGGTATAGCCGACGTCGGAGGTCAGCAGCGTCGGCGCGGCTGTCGCGGAGCCCGTGAACAGGGCAATCGCCGCAACGGCGGTAAGGAGTGTCGTAAACCGCATAATCGTCCCACCAATTGAGCCATGAAGTCCCCGCTTGCATGGCCAGACCAACCGTCAACGATTTTTCAACCATAAGGTATCTATTGGTGCAATTAGATTCTCTCTATGGTAGAGCTTCAGATTGCGGGGCGGTGGGACGCTGCCTGCTCGCGCGACCAAGGTTTCAGAGGGAGTCTTGAGTTAGAATTTGCCTGACATTTCTACGAGATAGATCGCAAACAGCGCCACCAGGGTGGCATCGATCACCAGCGGTACGACCGCCTTTCGGCGGAACGGCGCGTGGCTGAGGACCAGCCCGATAAACGCCAGCTTGCTGGTTCCCGCGACGATCAGGACCAGGGGCCGCACCTCGGGGTGAAAGGCACCCCAAATGAGCATGGCACCGGTCAGTGCAATCAGGACGCCCCAGTTCCTCGCCAGCAATAGCGCCAGCGGACCTTGCGGTTCGTCACCGAGCAAGCTGCGCAAGGCTGCACGCGGCGCAATGGCGGCCTGCAACATGGTCAGGGTGATCAGGCCCCCGGCCAGCATGATCCATTTGAATTGCGTGACGACGAATTCCATCAAGGCTTCCCCCAATTACAGTGCGACTGTCTGCCAGTTCGAACCGAGGTTCGAGTCAGGTCCGCGCGATTCCAGTTTCCAAAGGCGGCCAGAGGGCATTAGCGTGGCACCAACAAGCCCTGAATGAGGAAACCCAATGACCGCTCCCGCTGACAGCGGCGCCGTTGCGCCGATCACCGCCGTCGCCACTGACCTTGGCGATGAGGTACTTTATGAGGTTTCCGACCATATCGCGACCTTGACGCTGAACCGGCCCGAGCGGCTGAATACCATTTCCGGGCCGATGCTGGTCCTGCTGGGTGAACTGCTGCTGAAGGCCGACCGCGACAAGGACGTTCGCTGCATCATCCTGACGGCCAAGGGCCGGGCGTTCTGCGCCGGCCTTGATCTTCGCGGTGCCACCAGCGGTTCCACCGGCCTGCAAGGCGCCTCGACCTCGACCGACATTGACCTGCGTTCCACGCCGCCAACGGTGCTGTTCAACCTGGGCACCCCGACCATCTGCGCCCTCAACGGTTCTGCGGCGGGCTACGGCATGGACACGGCGCTGGGCTGCGACATCCGAATCATGTCCGACACCGCCAAGATGGCAGCTGCTTTCACCAAGCGCGGCATCGTGCCCGAGAGCGGCGGCACCTGGATCCTGCCGCGCCTGCTGGGCTGGTCGAAGGCCGCCGAGATCATCTTCACCGGTCGCACGCTGACGGCAAATGAGTGCGTCGACATGGGCCTTGCGTCCCGCGCTGTGCCCGAGGCGGACGTGGCAAAAGCCGCCCGGGACCTGGCCCTGGAAATCGCCGGCAACGCGCCGCTGGCCGTCCAGGCCTCCAAGCGCCTGATGCGGATGGGGCTGTCCGAAGGCTTCGACGAACACGTCCACCACGTGTTCCTGCAACTGCTGCCCTTGCTGCGCACCGAGGACGCCCTGGAAGGCATGAAGGCTTTCATGGAAAAACGCCCGGCGAACTATAAGGGGAAATAGGCGACGGCCGTGAGCGTACGGGTGGCCAGACCGCGCCATTTCTCTGTGTGACTCTGCGCGCCCAAGACCCCATAGTCGGCCAAACGTCACGCGCGGTCCGGAGGGTCTCCGGACAAACGCGCGGGCCTATCGGGAGAACGCCATGACCTATGCACCTGCCAACCGGGCCTATTTCGACGCCGACAGCCACATCATGGAGTTGCCCAACTTCCTGAAGGATTTTGCCGATCCGGCGCTGCGAGACGAAATCCCCGAAGTCAGCTATTCGGCCTCCATCGTCACCGATGAAGAGGTGGCGGTTATCATGGCGCAGGGTGGCCGCCACAGCGCCGAGCATGTGGCTGCGCAAGTGGCGATGGGTCCGCAACTGATCGAGAAATCAAAGGAAATTCAGGCCCTGGGTGCCTTCAACAGCGCCGACCGGACCACCGCGCTGGACATGCTGGGCTTCAAGAAGCAGCTGGTGTTCGCCACCCACAGCCTGCGAATGCCGTTCTCGCCCAGCTCCAAACTGGAGCACCGCCTGCGCTACGGTGCGGCTCGCGCGCACAACCGGCACATGGCCGAGTTCTGCAAGACCGACAAACGTCTGATGGGCGTGGCGGCGATCCCGCTCGACGATCCCGATCTGGCCATGGCCGAGCTGGAGTTTTCGCTGGCCAATGGGCTGAAGGCCGCCTGGGTGCCGCACCGGCCGTGCGGTGAGCGGGCACCCGGCCATGTCGATCTGGACCCCTTCTGGGCCCGGCTGGCGGAGACCGGCACGCCGTTTGTGCTGCACGTGGGTGGCGCGCCGCTGCAACTCGCCAAGGCCTGGATGAACAATGGTCGCCCGCCGACCAAGGACTGGCTGGGTGGCGGTGAGAACCTTCGCACCAAGGATGTGGCCCTGTTGCATGAAGGGCCCGAACAGTTCCTGACCATGATGGTGCTGGACGGTGTGCTTGAGCGTCACAAGGGTCTGCGCGGCGCGGCCGTGGAACTGGGTGCCGGCTGGGTTCCCGAGATGCTGCGTCGCCTGGACTGGGTGGTGAAGCACTGGAGCCGCAACGACGCCAACCTGCAGGGCCTGAGCCGCACGCCCTCGGAACAGATCACCGAGCAGCTGGCTTTCACGCCGTTTGTGTTCGAAGAGGTGGGTTCGTTCATCGACCAGTCGAACCCCGACCTCTACCTGTTCTCCAGCGACTATCCGCACATCGAGGGCGGCCGCAATCCGATCGGCCGGTTCGAAGCGTCACTGGGCGAGCGCGCGCCGGTGGTGCGGGACAAGTTCTACGCCGACAACTTCAAGCGGATCTTCGCCGACGCGTAAGGCGCGCTACGGATTTGCTGCTGGCCCCGGCCCGTCTTTCGGCGGCTCCTGAAGACCGAGCCGGGCCGCCGACAGGATGTTGACGATGGAATAGTTGCCCTCATGGCAGGCGTACTCATAGAGCGCGGTCGCCGGACCGAAGATGTACTCGCCCCTCACAGGCTGAGTGTAGAGGTAGGGGTCCGTTACCGTGAATTCGTAGTGGATCTCCTTCGGCGAGGTCCGGGTGAAGCGCTCAACAACCTTGGTATGCGGCGAGCGAATGAGCCGTTCTCCACCCTTGGTCAGGCCTGGGCGGTAGTTCCCGGTTTCGACGATGAGTACATGGCCCTCCCAACGACCGGTCGAATCGCCCATCCATGATGGCGGCGAATGCGGATCACGACCACGATCAAGGCGGACGATCCGCGCGTCATGATATCGTTCGGTCAGGATGACGACGTATCCCGGCGCTTCCACGATCTGGATGATGTTGGCGTCTGCAGTGGGAATGCTGGGCGCGCCGCCGGTGTCTGACGACAAGCAGCGTTCGTCTTGCGGTCGAGCCTCGACATTGTCGTAACCGCGCCGCCGCTTCGGCTCGATCCCGAGGTCGGCTTTGGCCGCTGTCGTAAACGGCAACTTGCCGTTCGCCGGTTCGATGATAATCGAAGAGCGGATTTCTCCGCGCACACGCAGAAGGCCGGAACCGGACTCAGGAAACTCGGACGTCGCCTGGCCAAGCTCGTCCGGCCCGACGTTTACGCCCCCGGAAGGCAGGAGTTTCGTCTCCCATGCATGCGCCTGCTCGGGGGTGATCACGAGAGTCTTCAACTCATCCGGACGCTCAAGTTCCGTGTAGGAAGCGCCGGTCCAAAGACCCTCCAGCGACGCAGACGCCGGTCGCGCATTGGGGTTTTCGCGCGCAAGGACAGCCGTCGGCGGGCCAGCGAGCAACAGGCTCAGTGCAACAACAGTTCGCATGCCTAACCCGCAACCTCGGCGTCCCGGCGAATCCTCGCAACCATTGAGGCTAACCCATTTGACCGCTGCGAGGACAGGGCGCCCGTCAAGCCCAGGGTCTCGAAGGCTGTCTTGACGTCGAAGGCCAGGATTTCGGCCGGCCTGTGACCGGAATAGAGCCTCAGCAGGATGGCAATCAGTCCCCGCACGATATGAGCGTCGGAGTCGCCGCGAAACGCCAGGGCGCCATCGGTCCTGAGTTCCGTCACCAACCACACCTGGCTGGCGCAGCCGCGCACCTTGTTATCATCCGTGCGCTCGGCGTCGGTCAGCTGGGCCAGGTCCTTGCCCAACTCGATCACATAGCGATAGCGTTCCTCCCAGTCCCCCAGGAGGTCGAACTCGTCGACCAATTCTGCCAGCACGCTATCGATATCCGCCATGCCCGCGACTTAAGGTGGCGGTAGCCTGGTCGCAACCTTGATCAGGCGCGCGGCAGTGTCACGGTTACGGTCAGCCCTTCGCCCGGCGGCGAGTGCAGGACCATGCGGCCCGACATGGCCTTGCAGGTCAGTTCGCAGATCGGCAGACCCAGTCCAGCGCCCTCGGCCTTTCGGGTCAGGCCGCTCTCGCCCTGTTCAAACGCCCCCAGCAGCCGTGAAATCTGCGACGGCTCTATGCCTGGGCCCTCGTCCTGGATCCGGATATCAACCTCGCCCCGGCGCACGCAAGCAATGACACGCACCACGCCGCCGTTCAACGAGTGGGTCACCGCGTTCTGGAGCAGGTTAACCAGCACGGTCCGTAGGCCACGAGGGTCGGCCATCACACTGGGCAGTGCCACGCGATCACGGATATCCACGCGCACCGACCGGGCCGCGAGGTCAGCCTCAAGAGTCACCAGCACATCGTCAAGCGCGACCTCAAGCGGCTCGGCACGCAGGTTGAAGTCGATGGTGCGACCGTCCAGCCGGGCGATCTCAAGGACCTGGTTGACCAGTTTCAGCAGCCGGCGACCGCTGCCGTGGATGATTTCGGCATATTCCTTGTACTGATCGTGCCCAAGGGGACCGTACAGTTCCGAAGCGAGAATTTCGGAGAAGCCGAGGATGGAGTTGAGCGGCGTGCGCAGCTCATGGCTGATCATTCTCAGGAAGGCGCGCTTTTGCGCGTCCAGGTCCGAGTCAACCTGCGCGTTGTCGATGACGCTCGGCGGTAGGGTGGCGGCGTGAGCCATGCGGCGGTGACAGGCCCTGGCGACTGGGAGCCGCAACATCGCGCATTGCGCTTACGAAAGTCTTTCGCCGCGCCGTCTCGTCGCGAAGCAACTGTGGGGGTAATCTCCGGACAGCGCCGGATCTGGCGCCAGGATTCGTAATGGCCAGGACCGGCCCGACAACGCGATTGGAAAAACCGCGCAGTCCCACGCTGCTCGCGGTGGCGTGGCACATCGGCTGGGCGGTCGTGGTCATGGCGGCGGTCGGCGGCGTTACTGCCTTTGGGTTGCCGATGGCCGGGCCGGAAACAGCTGCGCTCGCGACGATTGCCGCGGCAACGGTCGCCGGCGCGCTGTTTTCCGTGCTGGGTGGCCATGGTCGGATGGCGGCGGTCGTCGGCTGGGCCGTGGCTGGCACCGCAGCCTGTCATCTGACCGGCGGGATTACCGGGCCGCTGGCCGCCTGGTGCCTCGCGCCGGCGGTGGCTGCAACCGTGTTCCAGGATCGGCGGCTATTGGCCTTGGGTTCGGCGGCGGCCCTGGCGGCGGCCGCTCTCTCCGCCCTGGACACAGCGTTTCTTAACCTTCCCCAGGCCAGCCCCGTCCTTTCACCCTGGCTGAGCCTGCTGGCACTTGGCACCGTCACGATGGGCCTTGCTGCGGGTCTGGTCGGGTTTCAGGGCTCCGTTCAGCGCGACACCCGGCGACTGGTAACGGCTGACCGCGTTCTTGAAATGCTGAATCGCCAGCCGCTGCTGCTGGCGACCCTGGACCGTGACGGCCGGATCATCAGTGCGGCCGGGGCTACCCTGAACGGCTTTGTTCCCGCAAACCTGACGGGCTCAAATCTCGAACACCTGCTCACCGACGCTGATCGCACGTACCTGGCCGAAGCGCTGCAAAAGGTGGTCCGCACTGGTCGCGCCGGTCTCTATGCCCTGGCGACGGGGGAGGCTGGCGGCTGGATGGAAATCACCCTGCGCACCACAGACGGCGACCATCTGATCGCGGCCATCCGCGATGCCAGGGATCAATACCTGCGAGAGCGCGGCCTGGAGGCCGCGCGCTTGTCCGCCGAGCAACAAAGCGCCGGCAAGACCCGCTTCCTCGCCAATATGAGTCATGAACTACGTACGCCTCTCAACGCTATCATGGGCTTCTCCGACATCATGCGTCAGCGCTTGTTTGGACCCATGGCCGACCGCTACGCCGAGTATGCCGGGCTGATCCATGAGTCCGGAAGCCACCTGCTGGAGCTGATCAACGATGTGCTCGACATGTCAAAAATCGAGGCCGAGCGGTTCGAACTGTCGCGGGAAATCTTCGACGCCGGCGAGGCCGTCGAAGCCGTCCTTCGACTGATGCGCGGCCAGGCCGAACGGGTGGGGGTCAACCTTCGCGGTGTCCTGCCCCCGCAGCCGCTGCAGGCCAGTGCCGACCGTCGGGCCCTGAAACAGATCGCGCTAAACCTGATCTCCAATGCGTTGAAATTTACACCACGCGGCGGCTCCGTGACCGTGACGCTGCAAAGCAGGGGCGACATCCTGGAACTGGTGGTGGCCGACACGGGGGTGGGCATTGCACAGAACGATCTCGAACGGCTGGGTCAGCCTTATGAACAAGCCGGAGACGCCGACCAGCGCGCCGCCGGCTCGGGTTTGGGCCTGTCCCTTGTGCGCGCGTTCGCCCGCCTCCACGGCGGCGAGATGTCGGTCGAGAGCGTCATGGGCGAGGGCACTGCCGTCACTGTGCGCATGCCGGTCCTGGCCGCTGCTGCCGGGGTGGATACGGCGAAGCGCCAGCAAATCTAACGCGACGCCATCTGCAGGAACGCCCGTCCGGCCGCGAAATCCCCCACCTCTACATAAGCCGTCCGCACCCGCTCGCCGGAGAACAGGAACTCCACCGCGATCGCCTCACGCGGGTCCAGCTCGGCCAGCGCCTGGGCGGCTGACGCCGGAAAACGAAATGCCCAGCCCACCTTGATATCTTTCGGCAGAAGATCGGCCCCCGCCCCGCTGCGCGCCTCGGCCAGGTAGCCGCGAGTGGCTGCACGTGGCGGCAGTTTCCGGCTGAGGCGCGAGGCCCCGCCGGTCACCACCAGATAGGGGCCCAGCGTCTTTGCCCCATCCCTCAGGATCAGGCGCGCTGCATAGGGCGTCCGACCGTCCGAAAACGTCGAGACCGCCACCAGACCGTTCGCACCCTCCCAGCCCGCCAACCCGAAGGTCATGCGATCCGCGCCAAAGCGAACCTCCTGCGCCAGCCGCCACCGCGCAGCCTTGCCGGTGCCGCGATCTGCCCGCCAGTTGGCCACATCACCGGGATAGATCATCCGCGTGATCCGCTCGTACCCGGCAAAGGCCTCGCGCACCCGGGCCGCCGCGTTCAGCACCTGCGGGCTTTTGCAGTCCAGGCGCGCCGCCCGATACCGCGCATCATTCTCCAGCGCCTTGAGAGTCTTTTGATCCGAGCCCGCGCGCAGAGCTGCGCCCCGCGCCTGCTGGGCCGACGCCGCCAGCGCGGCGGCGACCTGGGTCGTGAACAGGCCACAGCGATAGCCGGCCACAATCGTCGCCGTCCGCTCGACGAACAGGTCTGTCGGCCGTTGCGCGACCGCCATGCCGGGGGCGACCAGTACGGCCAGACCCAACAACCCCATCCACCTGGCCGCCAGCTTCGCGCTTCTGCGCGTGCTCGTCATGCGTCGTCTTTCGCGTGCGGTCTTCAATGACCGAGGCCAAAGCTTTACCGCAGGAAGGTTGACCCAGGGTTGACGTGAGGCCGCTGCATCAGGGCATGGTCGCCGCCATGCTGCTGTCTGCTGATATCTGGGTTGGTGCCCTGATCCGCCGCGTTGAAATCGGCGGCGGCTTCGCCGTGGTAGTGCGCAAGGGCGACCCCGCCGCCGGCGCCGTGCTGGTCAAGATCCTGAACCGCTCCGACGGCACCGCCAGACTCCTGGCCGAAGCCACACGGGGCGACGGCGACCGCATCTGGATGCAGCCTGTCGCCTCGTCCGCCGAACCCGACCTCGATCGCTACATCGACCGCGCCGTCCGCATCGATCCCGACCTCTGGGTGGTGGAAATCGAAGACCGCGAAGGGCGGCACTTCCTGGTGGAGCCAGTGGAGAAGGGGTGAGGGGCGGCCTGCGCCGTCCCGATTTGCCAAGAGGCACGGGACGCGTTTGTCACAAGTGGCTGTATAATTGCTGTACAGTTTGGTGGACCGAGGATGTCGGGGCACGTCGTTCCAAACGCGCCGAACTGGCCATGTGGCAGGGGTGACCCCGGCGTGGGCAGGATGTGAATTAAGTATTGTGTTGTCTAATTGATTTCACGTTGGCCTCTTGGTTCTTGGGTCAACTGACCTTGATCTATGGTTGTCTTCGTGGTCATGGCCTGGCTTGAGGAGCCTGAGGTGGCCATGCCGCAGGATCGCGGTCAGGCGAGGATTGGGTAGGACGTCCTGATGTCCCCAGCGCGGTTTTGAGCCGCGACACGATACGCGGGATCGTCCCTTTCGTGGCCTTCGGTCGTTAGGTCCGTGGAGCCTGATCAGGCCCAGCGGAAGTCCGTCTCCGAAAGCCACAAACGGTGAAGCAGGACGGCCAGCTTGCGGGCCACGGCGACGCGGGCGCGTTTGGTCCCCTTGGTCTCGGCCAGCCTGAGGCCCCAGTCGCGCAGCGCGCAGG
>JANORH010000390.1:0-4203 GCA_031415215.1 Alphaproteobacteria bacterium
GGTCGGGTGGGCCTTGGCGCCGGCGTCGTCCTTCAGCCGCTCGTCGCCGGTGCACAGCGCGAAGGTCCAGTCCGAGCGCATCTGCAGCTCATCGTTGGCCATCTTCATGGCGTCGTAGTTGAAGGTATAGCGCCGGCCGCCCCGCGACTTTGACGCCCAGATCAGGGTCTCGTGCGCGTTGGTGAAGCGGGTGCCCTTGAAGTTCGGCATCGGGTTGGATTTGCGCCAGACGATGTCGTTGAGGATCCAGAAGCCCAGGTCCTGCAGCGCCACGCCGCAGCGGAAAATGTTGTGGTAGCTGCCGATCACCCACAGCGCGCCGTCGTCCTTGAGGACGCGGCGGCATTCCTTCATCCAGGCGCGGGTGAAGGTGTCATAGGTCTCGAAGCTTTCGAACCGGTCCCAGTCGTCGTCGACCGCATCGACTTTTGAGTTGTCCGGGCGCAGCAGGTCGCCGCCCAGCTGGAGATTGTAGGGCGGGTCCGCGAAGACGAGGTCAACCGACCTGTCCGGAAGCGTCTTCAGCGCCTCCAGGCAATCGCCCCGCAGGATGGTGTCGACCGGCAGTGACATGGCTCAGTCCTTGAAGTGAAGGACTGGAGTGTGACGCGACATGGTGAACGGGCCGTCAACGGGGTGGTGGCGAGACAAACGGGTTGGCGCAGTCGTTGGCTGGACTGATCCACAGTTTCTCTCAAGATCGTCATCGGCGGACTTGATCCGCCGATCCAAGCTGAGGCCGCCGTTTGGTAGGCGGGTCAAGCCCGCCTATGACGATTGAAGTGGTGGATGAAGCCTGTGCTCCTGACCCGTCAACGATTGAACTACCCGTTCACCACCCGGACCGCGCGTTCCAGCACCTGTTCGGTGGCCCGGACGCTGGCCTGTTGTTTGGGCATGCGGTTCCAGGCGTCGAGGGCGGCCACTTTGTAGGCTTCGGCCAACGTGGGATAGTTGAAGGTGTTCTCGACGAAATAGTCGAGGGTTCCCTCCAGATTGAGCACGGCCTGGCCGATGTGGATCAGCTCGGTGGCGCCCTCGCCGACGATGTGGACGCCCAGCAGGCGCCGGGTTTCCAGGGCGAACAGCATTTTCATGAAGCCGGTGCCGATGCCCATGATGTGGCCGCGCGAGGTCTCGCGGAACCGGGCGACGCCACACTCATAGGGGATGCCGCGCTCACGGGCCTGTTCCTCGCTGAGGCCGATGGTGGAGATTTCGGGCACCGAATAGATGCCATAGGGGAAGAATTCCGGGGCGGCCTGGATCGCCTCGTCGAAGGCGTGGCAGGCGGCGATCCGGCCCTGTTCCATGGAGGTGGAGGCGAGGCTGGGGAAGCCCACGATATCGCCGGCGGCATAGATGTGCGGCGTCGCGGTCTGGAAGGTGGCCTTGTCCACGGTCAGGCGACCACGGGTGTCGGTTTCCAGACCACAGGCCGGCAGGTTGAGCGCATCGATGGCCCCCTCACGGCCCGCCGAGAACAGCACCATGTCGGCGCGTAACTCGCGGCCATCCTCCATGGAGACCAGGCAGCGACCCGGCCCCTGGACCTTGGCGCCGGTCACCTTGGCGTTGAAGCGCACGGTGACGCCACGGTCGCGCAGATCGTGGACGAATTCGTCGGCCAGTTCGCGGTCGAGGAACGGCATCATCGCGGCGTTGGGTTCGATGACGGTGACCTTGACGTCCAGCGTGCTGAAGATCGAGGCGTATTCCATACCGATCACACTGGCACCCACCACCACCAGCTGGCGCGGGATGCGGGTCAGGTCGAGGATCTCGTCGCTGTCGACGATGTTCTCGCCGTCGAACTCGATGTGTTTGGGCCGGTAGGGTCTGGTGCCGACGGCGATCACGAAGCGTTCAGCCGTGAACGTCATCACGCCATCGGGGCTGTCGACGGTGATGGTGGTGGGGTCCACGAAGCGGGCCGAGCCCATGATGGTGTCGACCATGTTGCGGGCGAACTGGTGCTCCAGCACCTCGACCTCATGGTGCAGGGTGATTTCCAGGCGTTTGCGCAGGTCTTCCGCCGTGATGTCATGTTTGGCGCGGTAGGCCTTGCCGTAGAAGCCGCGCTCACGCCAGCCGGACAGGTTCAGCACGGTCTCACGCAGGGTCTTGGACGGGATGGTGCCGGTGTGGACCGAGACACCGCCGACCCGGCGGCCGCGCTCGATCACCAGGATACGTTTCCCGAATTTGGCACCCTGGACGGCGGCGCGGCGGCCCGCAGGCCCGCTGCCAATCACGATCATATCGTAGTGGGTTTGACCCTTGTGGGTAATCGACACGCATTCCCCTCCGGCTTCTGCTGGATGAGGAAACCATAGCGAACGGGTGTTAAGGTAACCTTGGCGTGCAGAAATGGGGGCTCAGGTGCCCAGCCATTTGACCGTTGCCCCGTGGGGATGGACCTCGGCCAGCACCCGCTCCTCGCCACCGGGCCACTGGGTCAGGCGCACATCCATCAGCGCCAGATTGCCCGGCGGCGGCTCCATGCGGAGCCAGGCGAAGGGGGCTTCAGCTGTCGCGGCGGCGGCATGAACCTCCAGAGCGGATCGCAGCGCCGCCTGACTTTCAGCCGGCATATATTGCCAGAACACCGAGTGATAGACGACCGTCGCCACGCCGTCGTGGGGGGCCGCGTTGTCAGCCGTCCAGAGCGGCGCATCTGCGGTTTCGACCATGACGTTTCGCGCCAGGGCCAGGTCTATGGCCGCCTCAATGCGGGCAAAGCGCTCGAACTGGTCCGGCCAGACGTAGGCCAGCAGCCTGCGCCTCTGCAGCGGATCGTCGAGCCGGACAGGTCGCCGGTCGCAAGCGGCACGCGCGATGACCTTGCAGTCGGCGCCAAGGGGCGGCGATGGTCCGGTCCAGTCTGTGTCGATCTGCACGGGTGAAGCCGTATCGCCCCACTCGCCGCCGCCCAGTGCGTAGTGGAACTGGTCCCAATGGAGATTGAGGCCGGCGCTGGCCCCCAGCTCGAACGTGCGCAGCGGCAGGCCCCAGGTCCGGGCGACGGTCAGGAAGCCCCCGACAAGACAGGCGGATCGGCGGACCTCGTTGGTCTGGGGTTCGTGCGACATAAACCGGGCCATTGGATCGCAGTGGGCGTCGAAAAGCTGGCGGGCCGCGTGCCACGCGCGCTGTGAGTCGGCAGGTCGCCCAGGTCGGGGATAGGTCTCGGCCAGCGTCGGCGCTGTCCCGCCCAGCACCAGATCGTGCAGGGCGCCCAGAAACCGCATCGGAAGAGCATCTTCGAACAGCTTGCGCTGGCCGTCGTCGGCCCAGGGGCTGAACAGCCCGGCGAGATCATCACCGGCCGCAATCGCATCAGCCGCGAGCAGGCAAAGCCCGCCGTTGAAGGGGGAACCCAGGCGCGTACAAGCTTCGCCCTGGACGCGGAACATCTTGATGAGCGCTTCGGTCATGACCTCTGCGTCCGCCGCTCACGATACCGGGTCAAGCTTGATTCAGCCAATCAATGCCCGGATCGGCGCCCAGCTGCGGCGGTGGATCGCACACGGTCCCAGCCGCGCCAGGGCCTCGACGTGGCCGGCGGCATGATAGCCCTTGTGACCCGCAAAGCCGTAGCCCGGATAGAGCGCGTCCATCTCCACCATCAGCCGGTCGCGGGCGACCTTGGCCAGGATGGAGGCGGCGGCGATCGAGAGCGACTTGCCGTCGCCGCCGACCACCGGGGTAACGGGGCACGGCAGGACGAAGCGGTAGTTGCCGTCCACCAGGGCATGGGCGGGTTTGATCGCCAGCGCCTCGACCGCGCGGCGCATGGCCAGGCCGGTGGCTTTCAGGATGTTGAGTGTGTCGATCTCCTCGACCGTGGCGAAGCCGACGCCCCAGGCGATGGCGCTGGCCATGATCTCCGGTTCCAGGGCGTTGCGGGCCCGTTCGGTCAGTTTCTTGGAGTCGTTGAGGCCAGCGGGGATGCGGGCCGGATCCAGGATTACCGCGCCTGCGCTGACCGGCCCGGCCCAGGGGCCCCGGCCTGCTTCGTCGACACCGCAGACCGGGCCGTCGAGGATTGCCGTCTCTCGCGACAGGTCAGGTCCTGCCGTCACCGCACCAATGCCTTCACCCGGTCATGGCAATGGCACTGGACGAAGTGGTCGTTGACCATGCCCACGGCCTGCATCCAGGCATAGACGATGACCGGGCCGACGAACTTGAAGCCTCGGG
>JANORH010000391.1:0-14344 GCA_031415215.1 Alphaproteobacteria bacterium
GCTCCAGCCGCGTGGCGGCCAGTTTCTCCAGCGTATTGACGTTGACCTTGTACTTGGGCTCGGCGACCTGGGCGGTGACGGTGCGCGCGCCCAGCTTCATCAGATAGGGGCGGCCCGGCAGCAGGGGTTCGTCGTCAAACCAGACGATGGTGGTCTCGAACTGATCGGCGACCTCTGGCGGCTGGCTCGCCATCGCGATGACGTCGCCGCGCGAGATGTCGATCTCGTCGCCCAGCGTCAGGGTGACGGACAACCCGGCGACAGCCTCTGGCAAGTCTCCGGTCTTCGTGACGATCCGCGCGACCGTGCTTTCCCGCCCTGACGGCAAGGCCTTGATCCTGTCGCCAGGGCGGATGACGCCCGACGCGACCAGGCCTGAGAAGCCGCGGAAATCCAGGTCCGGCCGATTGACCCACTGCACCGGCATCCGGAACGGCCGCGCCTGCAGATCGTCCTCGACCGGTGCCTCTTCCAGCCACCGCAGCAATGGCGGACCGCTGTACCAGGCCATCTTCGACGAAGGCTCGGTGATGTTCTCACCTTTCAGCGCCGACATCGGAATGGCAGTGAAGTCGATGATCCCGATCTGGGCGGCGAAGGCGCGGTAGTCGGCCAGGATCTCGTCGAACCGGGCCTGGCTGAAATCCACCAGATCCATTTTGTTGATCGCCAGTACCACGTGGCGAATGCCCAGCAGGCTGACCAGATAGCTGTGCCGCCGTGTCTGGGTCAGCACGCCCTTGCGTGCGTCGATCAGGATGATGGCGGCGTCGGCGGTGGACGCGCCGGTGACCATGTTGCGGGTGTACTGCTCATGCCCAGGCGTATCGGCAACGATGAATTTGCGCTTGTCGGTGGAGAAGAACCGATAGGCTACATCGATGGTGATGCCCTGCTCGCGCTCGGCCGACAGCCCGTCGACCAGCAGGGCGAAATCGATGTCGCCGCCCTGGGTGCCGACCCTCTTGGAGTCGGCCTCAAGGGCCGCAAGCTGATCCTCAAAGATCATCTTGGAATCGTACAGCAGCCGCCCGATCAGCGTCGACTTGCCGTCATCCACCGACCCGCAGGTGATGAACCGCAGCAGCGACTTATGCTGGTGCTGGTGCAGATAGGCCTCGATGTCCTCGGCGATGAGATCGGAAACCTTCATTTCGAACTGGGAGGCCATCAGAAATAGCCCTCCTGCTTCTTCTTCTCCATCGAGGCGGCCTGGTCATGGTCGATCATCCGGCCCTGGCGTTCCGAGGTCGTGGTCAGCAACATCTCCTGCACCACCTCGGGCAGTGTCGAAGCCGTGCTCTCGACGGCACCGGACAAGGGATAACAACCCAGGGTCCGGAACCGCACCGACTTCATCATCGGAACCTCGCCTGGTTTCAGCGGCATCCGGTCGTCGTCGACCATGATCAGCGTGCCGTCACGGTCGACCACCGGGCGCTCCGCCGCGAAATAGAGCGGTACGATCGGGATGTTCTCCAGGTGGATGTATTGCCAGATATCCAGCTCGGTCCAGTTGGAGATCGGGAACACCCGGATGCTCTCGCCGGGGTTCTTGCGCGCATTGTAGAGGTGCCACAGCTCCGGCCGCTGGTTCTTGGGGTCCCAGCGATGCTGGGACGAGCGGAACGAAAAGATCCGTTCTTTGGCGCGGGACTTTTCCTCGTCACGCCGGGCCCCGCCGAACGCGGCGTCAAAGCCGTACTTGTCCAGCGCCTGCTTCAGCCCTTCGGTCTTCCAGATGTCTGTGTGGGCAGCCGAGCCGTGGGTGAACGGGTTCACATTCTGGGCGATGGCGTCGGGGTTCTGGTGGACCAACAGCTCCATGCCCAGTTGTTTGGCCATGCGCTCGCGCATCTCGTACATCGCCTGGAACTTCCAGGTCGTATCGACGTGAAGCAGTGGGAAAGGCGGTTTGGACGGATAGAACGCCTTGGCTGCCAGATGCAGCATGACGGCGCTATCCTTGCCGATGGAATAGAGCATCACGGGGCGTTCGGCTTCAGCCACCACCTCACGCATGATGTGGATACTCTCGGCCTCTAGCCGCTGCAGGTGGGTCAGGGTTTCGGACAAGGCGCCTTCGGTGGCTGGCATTGGGGGACGATCCGGTCCCGGAAGGGTCATTGGCTTTGCGGATGCTGAGTTAGCCTCGCGGGCTTAGCGGTGCAAGGCGAGGGGACCGCAGGAATTCTCTGTCCGCTGGCAGCAGAGGTGGCACCGCCCACCCTGGCGGAATGCGCTTGGCGGGCGATAGCCGTGCATGGCAGAAGCGAGAGGACGGAAGCGCGTACCTGTTCTTCGAGCCGGAACACCGGCCTGGGACAGCCAGAGTTGGGGAAGAGTTACTCATGAGCAGCGAAGCGTCGGTCGAGCCGAAACCGGTATCTGCCTACAGCTATTTCGTCGTCATCTTTCTGGCGGTGGTCTACACGCTGAATTTTCTGGATCGGCAGATCATTTCGATCCTCGGCAAGGACATTTCCGCCGAACTTCATCTGACCAAGACGCAGTTCGGCCTGCTAGGTGGAACCTCGTTTGCGCTGATGTACACGACCTGCGGGATCGCCGTCGCCTATCTGGCCGACCGGGTAAGCCGTAAGTGGATCATCGCCCTGGCGTGCGCGATCTGGAGTGTCTTCACGGCACTATGCGGCACGGCACAGAATTTCACCCAGATCCTGCTTTACCGAATGGGCGTCGGATTTGGGGAAGCGGGCGGTTCACCGCCATCCTACTCATTGATCTCGGATTACTTCCCGGCGGCACGCCGGGGCACGGCGCTGGCGATCTATTCGCTGGGCGTGCCCATCGGTTCCATGCTGGGCGCATTTCTGGGCGGTAAGCTCGCTCTGGCCTACGGATGGCGCACCGCATTCTTTGTGATCGGTGCACCCGGCGTTATCCTCGCGGTCTTGATGCTGCTTCTGGTTCGCGAGCCAAAGCGCGGCGGCCTCGACGCTCTGGTGGACGGGGCCACCGAACACCCGCCGGCACCTCCGATCCTGACCGCCATTTCGGCCTTCTTCGCCAATCGCACTCTGGTGATGACCGCGATATCGAGCGCCATGTCGGCCTTCGTCGGCTATGCGGGTCTGGTCTGGAACCCGCAGTTCCTCGAGGGCGTCAAGCAGATGGCCGCCGCCGACGTGGCGACCTACTATGCTCTGGCGCTGGGTGTGACGGGCATCATCGGCACTCTCGTCTCCGGCTGGCTCGCCGACAGGTTGGGAAAGAAGGACCGACGCTGGTTTGCCTGGATCCCGGCCATCGCCTTTGCACTATCGATCCCCTTCTGGTTCGGTCTTATCTGGGCACCGACCTGGCAGATCGCCATGCTGTTCCTGTTGGGACCCATGTTGATGAACCAGGCCTATCTGGCACCAGCGCTGACCGTGGCCCAGAACGCTGTCCCGCCAGCGCAACGAACCATGACCGGCGCGATTTTGCTGTTCATCCTCAACATCGTCGGTTTGGGCGTGGGCCCGGTCTATGTGGGCTGGATCGCCGACAGGATGGAACCGGCACACGGTGACCAGGCTCTGGCTTACGGCTTCGCCGGGGTTATTCCGTTCGTCGTGCTGACGGTCATCGCCCATCTGGCGGCAGCTCGTTCCATCGCCAGGGACAAGCGGCTGGCGATGGCGTTGGGGTAAGCACTGCGGACCCGCCCTAACGGCGGTTGGCCAGCAGCGACAAGGCGTCCCATAGCCGCCAGACCCGCAGTCGAAACAGCACGCCAATTGCCAGCAGCCGTTGTTGCAAGGTGTTCAGTTGCCGACTGGCCAGAACCTTTGGCATGTGAGCGATCGCCGAGATGGGCATCAGCGCGTTCCGTGCCAGCCACCGCGTCCGTTTAAACTGGCTGCCCGCCATCAAACCGTAGGTTTCGAGGTTCAGACGCCGCCACTTGGTGGTCAGTTGGTCCCAGGTTACCCGGGCAGGGTGGCCCACTACCGCATCCGGGGCGTAGCCCAGTCGCGCGCCGGTGCTCACTGCGCGCCGAGACCAGTCTACGTCTTCCGACAGGGCGATCCCGAACGGGCCCACGCGGTCGAAAAGCTCACGCTGACAGAACATGTTGCCCGCCCCGGTGAACCCCTTCTTTTCGATGTAGGTCTTGAAGTCGAATGCGAACACCCGCTCGAAGGCCTCGACCGAAGTCATTTGGATGGGGTCCGACACCAGAACCCGCACATGGCCACCCACCAGGTCGAAGCGATCCAGGGCGGCGATACCCTCCATCAGCCACGCAGGCTCCGCGACACAGTCGGAATCGATGAAAGCCAAAATTTCACCTTTGGAAGTGGCGACGGCACCGTTGCGGGCGGGGCCCGCCCCTTTCTCCGCCACCACGATCAGCCTCCCACGGCCGCAGAGCACTTCGGCGACTGCCGCCTCACCGACGGGCGAGTTGTTGTCGGCCAGTACGATCTCAAATTTCTCGCGGGGATAGGTTTGGGCATCAATCGCGGCAAGGCATAGCCTCAGCCCATCAAGATCCTGATAGTGAGGGATAATGACACTCACAAATGGGAGCTCGCTCCGCACAGTGGCTGACATGTGATCCTCGATTACGATGCGCGTGGCCTGTCATAACGACGTAAGGCGTAAGTCTGGAATAGAAGTAAATCGTTCCGGACCGGTGACGGTATTGCATCAGTTGCGTAGGTGTCCGCCGTCCGCATCATATATGTCCGAAAACCGCGAGATATTGATCGCAGCAGGCCGTATCTTCGACGTCATGGACATGGATTTCGAAGCCTGCCGCCGAGCCTTTGTCACGCGTGATGCCCGGTTTGACGGCCGGATATTCGGTGCGGTGAAGACGACGGGCATCTACTGCCGTCCGATCTGTCCGGCGCGGACGCCGAAGCCGCAGAATATGACGTTCTATCCGACGGCCGCTGCGGCACAGGAGGCGGGATATCGGCCCTGTCTGCGGTGCCGACCCGAAGCTTCTCCGGATCTGGGTGCCTGGCGAGGGACGTCCAACACTGTCTCGCGCGCTCTGGCGCTGATCGAGGCCGGCGCAATGGACGGTGATGACGTGGATGCGCTGGCGGCGCGGCTGGGTGTCGGCGAACGGCAGCTTCGCAGGCTGTTCCGGCAACATCTCGGTGCGTCTCCGGTATCGGTGGCCCAGACCCGTCGTGTGTTGCTGGCCAAGCAGTTGATCCAGGAAACCCTGTTGCCCATGGGCGAGGTGGCCTTGGCCTCAGGTTTTGGCAGCGTGCGGCGGTTCAACGAGACGTTTCAACAACTGTTCGGCCGCCCGCCTGGTGAACTACGGCGCTCGCGAAAGCTCGAGATACCCGCCGCCGACGGCATTACCGTCCGCCTGCCGTACAAGCCCCCGTACGACTGGGAGGCGATGATCGGCTTTTTGTCCATACGGGCGATTCCGGGCATCGAATGGGCCGAGGCCAAACGCTATGCCCGCACGCTGGTCATCGACGGCCAACGCGGCGTGGTCATTGTGACGCCTCGCAAGGACGACGCGTTATCGGCGGAGATCCATTTCCCCAGCCTGAGCGCGCTGCCCGCCGTCATCGCGCGGATCCGGCGGGTTTTCGACCTCTCGGCCGATCCCGTTCTGATCGGTGCACATCTCGGCCAGGATCCTGTACTGGCCCCGCTCGTGGCGGCCCGGCCAGGGCTGCGCGCGCCCGGTGCCTGGGACGGCTTCGAGCTGGCGGTGCGCGCTATCCTCGGCCAGCAGATCACCGTTACGGCGGCCCGCAATCTGGCCGCCAAGCTGGTGGCAACCTATGGCGAGCCAATTGATGAACCCGCCGCCGCCGCCGCCGGGCTGACCCGGCTATTCCCGTTGCCGCAGCGCCTTATCGGAGAGGATATTGCCGCCCTCGGCATGCCTGGCGCGCGCGGACGGGCGCTCGAAGCCCTGGCGCGAAAGGTCGTGGAAGATCCTGCGATCTTCACCCCGCGCGCAGACCTGACTACGGCCATTTCAGCCCTGAAAGCCCTGCCGGGCGTCGGCGAATGGACCGCCCAGTACATCGCCCTGCGAGAATTGCGTGAGCCGGATGCGTTTCCCCAGGCAGACATCGGTCTGATGCGCGCCATGGCCGATGAGGCAGGCGTCAGACCCACCGCTGACCAGCTTCTGGCCCGAAGCCAGGCCTGGCGACCGTGGCGGGCCTACGCCGCACAGCACCTGTGGGTTGCGGACCCTGGCTTTGCCCAACCGAAGACGCCGACAAGGAGGACAAACACCGATGATCGCCGCGCCGCCTGAGACCCTTGTTCTGGACCGTATAGAAACCCCGATTGGAACCGCCCTGGTCGTCACGGATGAATGCGAGGTCCTGCGCGCGTTCAACTGGACGGATTATGAACCTGAAATGCGTAGGTGGATATCCTGGCGCTATGCCGGAGCGGCGCTTTCCGAGGGCAGGGGTCACTTGCGACCGGCGTTCGCGAGCTACTTCGGTGGAGATCGGAATGCTTTGGAGGGCATCACCTGGGAGGGTGCCGGGACCGCTTTCCAACGACAGGTCTGGACAGCCCTATGCGCCATTCCTGCGGGTGAGACATGGAGCTATGCCCGCCTTGCCGCATGCGTGGGGCGACCAACGGCCGTGCGCGCAGTCGGCCGGGCTAATGGGTCTAACCCGGTCGCGCTTGTTGTCCCCTGTCATCGAGTCATCGGCTCCAATGGCTCTCTAACGGGGTATGGCGGCGGACTGCACCGCAAGCGCTGGCTGCTGGAACACGAGGGAGTCTGGCTTCAGCCATCGCCAGTTCAGGGGGCAATTGATCGGGATGCTGCACCCACGGATTGTTGACGTACACCTTCAGGTTTATGTTCCGCTTTTTGCGAATTGCCGGGCTGCAGGGTTCTCGGATGCAGGAATCCCCACACCAACTGTTTCCGATAGGAGTTCGGCAGGGTACCGTTAGGTGCCAATAGTTGTTGCGTTGGGGAAGACGTTGTACGTGCGCCTTCAACGGGGCTGGCTTCGAGCCATGAAAGGAGCGGGTGTTCATGAAGTTCTCCAAGCGGCCGGACCCCCTGAGTTTGGGAGGCATTGATGATGGTCCTCTTGCGGTGGATACAGGGAACCTGGACAACACCCGTCCGATGCAGCTTCGACCCGTCCCGGGTGGACGCGAGGACGCCTTGGCTACGGTACCGACCGGGCACACTTTGTCGGAGCCCTTGGAGGAGCGGGGAGCCGAGCCGACCTTCACCGCATATTCAGTGGCCCCGCCGCCAGCCTGGCCAGTCTGGCTGGCCGCAATCGCTGTCGCTGTTCTCTGGGCTCTGGGGCCAATAGCCTTTGCGCTTGGCTACCGCGCAAAGGTCGCACCTCTTCAGGATGATATGTTTGCCATTTCGGTGTTCGCCCTGCTGGCGATCGGCCCGGCGGCATTTGTGTTTGCTGCCGCCTACATGATCCGACAGGGGCAAAAGTTGGCCTTTGAGGTGGATCAGGCTCGCGCTATGGCGAACGACATGCTGGCGCCAGCGTTGGTAGCGGCCGCGCGGGCGGGCGATGTGTCGGTCGCGATCCGTAGTCAGATCGAGAGCGCTGGAACTGCGGCTGCTACGGCAAGCGAGACGCTTTCGCAGCTGCGCGAGGCCCTGGCTTTCGAGACAGACAAATTGACTGGCGTCACCGCTCAGTCTGTCCGCACGGCTCACGAACTCACCGAAACCATGAGCCGCGAGCGGGCTCAGATGAGTGCGCTGGCGCAGAACCTGGACGCCCAGACGGCAAAGATTACCGAGGCGGTTGTTCAGCAGGCGCAAGCCGTATCAGAGGCGGCGCGCTCTGCTGAAACCCAGTTCCGGGAGGCCGGGGGCATTTTGGCGGAAAGGTCAACCGAACTGGCGGTCACGGCCAATGCCGCCAGCGGCGCGGCGCGGGCGGCCGGAGAAGACCTTACCCGCCACATTGCGCGACTGGAAACGGCCGGGGTTGGCATCACCGAGCAGGTTCGGGCCGTTGAAGGCGGGATGGCGACGCAACGCGCGGCGCTGGCGACCCTTGGCCAGGCCCTCAAAGCGGACAGCCAGGCGTTCTCGCTGACCGCAGAGGCACAGGTGGCCAAACTGGATGCCTTTGTGAAAGAGGCCCACCAGGCAACTGAAAAGATGCGGGAAAGTGCGGATACAGGGAGCGAGACCCTGCGGGCGATGGTGTCCGACGCGGCGCTGCAATTCAGAGACCTGGCCGACACGGCCAAGGCCGAACGTGAGGAGTTCAGTCTTTCGACCCTTAACTCGCTGGACACGTTCGCATCAGCGGCCTCAGGGCAGCGGACGCAATTGGAATCGCAAACGCGGGCTGCCATTGACGCCTTGGCGGAGGCAGCCGAGCAGATGCGTTCTGCTGTCGAAGGACAGGCACTTCGGGCGCGGGAGCAGGTGGACCAACTCTCGGAGGCCGCGTTTGCCGCGGGTCAGCAAGCCAATCAGGTCTTTGAATCGCGCCTTGAGGAGGCCCGCGCGCTTGTGGCTGAGTCGTCGAGGATGGTCGAGGATGCTGGAGTCGCTACGGCAAAACAGCTTGACGCAAGCGCGGCAGCCGCTCGTGCAAACCTGTTGGAACTGACGGCGATGCTGGACACGCTGGAAGCCCGTACGATCGCACTTCCGCACCTGGTCGAAGGTGAAGCGGAGAGGATCCGTAAGAGTGTGGACGATGGGTTGAACGCTCTGATGACACAGGCGCGTCAGACAGCCGCTGAAGCCGGTGTGGCCGATGCGAGGCTTCAGGATCGGGTTAATGCCAATCTTGGAATGGCCTCGGAGTCCATGCCAATCCAAGCCTCTGGAGACCCCATGAGAGCTGTAGGGACCAGCGCATCGCAGCCCTATCGGATACCGCCGGACCTGCCCATCCAGCGTCTGTCGCCCCGGACATCGGGCGATCAGGACGACATCTACGCCGACGAGACCGAGCTTGTTCTGGACTCGTCTGGTGCGCAACTTGCGGAGCGACTGGGATTGCGCAGTCGCATCCGGCTTACCCCCATTGCGACGGACATGGAATTCTCGGCGGTGTTTGATGCTGCGGGTGGCGTCAAACAAGATCCGCAGGAAGAAGCCGCCAGCGGATCCTGGACCTGGAAAGATCTTCTGGCATCACTCGACGGGAGCGGGGATGAGATTGATGCCCTTCAGGCCGACCTTGGTTCCAGACTTCGCGAAATGGGTGTGGATCCCGAAGCGCTCATTCCAGCTGGCCGAGTTGACGAGATTTGTGCTGGCCTGCAGGCGGGTGTTTCCGAACAAGCGCGTGAGATCGTTCGCCGCTGCGCGCCCGCGGCAACCCGACGCATTGCCCGAAGGCTTTTGACCGACGACGACGTCAAGCGTCAGGCGAGACTTTATCTCCATCACTACCATTCCTTGCTTGGTACCGCCCGGTCCCGCGAAGCGGGGTTGAATCAGCTATCGACGTTTTTGACGTCGGAGGGTGGTCGCATATTCCTTCTGATCGACGCCGCTGCCGGCGACATGATCTGAAGGCTGGCGTGGTCAAGCCCGACCCAGGCGTGCCCACATGGCTCCGTAGAGGCGGCTCTGGCTCTTGCGCTCGAGCCAAGATCAATCGATCCGACCCGTGTCAGGAGGGGGTCGCCAGCCTTCGGTCGACCCTGATGCCTGTGCCATAGGCCGGGGCTTTTTCCCATCGGATCGCATCCGCAATGATCTGCTCAAGACTGGAGTGCTTGGGGTTCCATTTCAGGAATGTCTTCGCTCTTGATGTATCGGCGACAAGACTGGCAGGATCGCCGTCCCGGCGGGGGCCTATGCTGTGGGGAACCTGACGATCAAGGGCGAGGCTAACGGCCTTAACGACATCTCTCACGGATCTGCCGACGCCGGCCCCGATGTTCACCGGCTCATAGCCCCCGTACTCCGTCGGCACCCTGAGGGCTGCGACGTGGGCGCTCGCGAGATCGTTGACGTGGACATAATCGCGCAGGCAAGTGCCATCCGGCGTTTCGAAGTCGTCGCCAAAGATAGTGAGGGGATTGCCGTCACCAAGTCCCGCAGCGATCGCAAGCGGTATGAGGTGAGTTTCTGGATCATGCGCCTCACCGATGGCTCCGCTGGGATCGGCACCGGCGGCATTGAAGTAGCGTAGAGCCACGGCCGACAGACCATAGGCGCGACATTGGGCGGCGATCATCAGCTCGGCAGCTAACTTGGTATCGCCATAGGGGCTGACGGGTGCTTTCCCGGCGTCCTCGGTTATGGCGTCGAGCGGCGGACGCCCCCCCTGACCGTAGACTGCAGCGCTGGACGAGAACACCAGTCGTTGCACCTGGCACTGCTGCATGGCGATCAGCAGGCTTGTCGTGCCGCTGACATTGAAGTCCCAGAACAGATCTGGTCGGTGGTTGGAGCGGCCAACCTCGATCAACCCGGCGAAGTGGATCACAGCGCTGATCTTATAGGCCTCGAGAGCCGCCCGCACCGCAGCGCCATCACGGATATCACCGTGAATGAAGGGCCCCCAACGGACCGCCTCGCGAAAACCGGAGCCCAGGTTGTCAAAGACGACGGGCAGATAGCCGCTCTCGCTGAGGGCCTTGGCAGTGTGGGCACCGATATAGCCTGCCCCGCCGGTCACCAGCACGGCGGGTTTCGGGTCACTTGTCATTCTGCGAAGATCCTCATTCTACGGCATCAGGGCGAACCGGCCTGCCATTCCACGTCGCGGCCGCCAGAATCTACGGCTAATTTCCGGACTTCCTTGGTGGCGCAGGCGAAGTGACAATTTCGTCTATCAGGTAGAGGGGCCTGCCCTTCACCTGCATGTACGTCCTTCCAAGATAGGCACCAACGATAGCGAGACACCCGAGTTGGCTGACGCCGAAGAAGACAGTGATCAGGGCCTGGCTGGTCCAGCCGGGGGCGACCCTGCCGAAGAAGTAGCCGATGAAAGCGTACAGGAAGATCGCAAACCCGATCAGCGTGCCCGCGAAGGCCAGGACGATTGCCAGGTTGAGCGGGGCCGTGGAGAACCCGGTAAGGCCGGCGACCGCAAGCCGCACCATTTTTGACAGCGTGTATTTTGTTTCACCGGCGTAGCGAGCATCGCGATCATACAGAATTTCGGTCTGTCGACCCCCAAGCCAGGCGACCATGCCCCGGATGAAGCGATCCTGTTCCGGCATGGCATTGAGCCGCATCGCGATCCGATGAGAGATAAGTCGGAAGTCCCCGACATCTTGCGGTATTTCGACGTCCGACAGAGAACCGAGAATGCGATAGAAGAGACTCGCGGTCGCCAGCTTGAACCGGCTTTCACTCGCGCGCGTGCGGCGGCGGGCATAGACGACCTCAAAACCCTCCGCGCCAAGCCTGAGCATGTCGGTCAGGAGCTCCGGCGGATCCTGGAGGTCGGCATCGATCACCATGACCCAGCTTCCCCGCACCAGTTTGAGCCCCGCGCTTACCGCAAGTTGGTGGCCGTGGTTTCGCGCCAGGTTGATGCCGACCACGCACGGTCTGGACGTCGCGAAATCTCCTATCACCTTCCAGGTGCTGTCACGTGAACCGTCGTTCACGAGGATGATCTCATACTCGTCACCGACCGCGGCTTTGCAGGCCGCCTCCATTCGCACCATGAATGCCGGAAGAGCGTCTTCCTCGTTGTAGCAAGGCACAACGACCGAGAGCCGGATGCCGTCCACAACCCCCTGCGCCAAGGGCATTGGTCCCAAGCCTGGACCAGAAAGCCGCTCATCGATCATGCTGAAACCCTCTGTTCGATCACGCTTGCGCAATCCCGTGAGCCTCCTACCCGACGGAGCGTCTGTCGGGGAGTTGTTGAGGGCCTGCGCATCGTTGCGATCAAAAGACCTCAGAAAATTTAACGTCCAACGAACGTGAGGGCAGCGCGCCCCAACGGACGCCTCGGTCAGACGACACCGCCGAGCGGGCAGGCCAGGTGTCTGCAGAAACAGAAAGCCCCGGGGCGATTTCTCGCACCGGGGCCATGTCGTGTACTATCTGCTTGGGTCTGGCGACTTTCTGCGGACCTCAAAGTCCGTCAACAGACGCCAAATCCAGGTATGAAACTCAGGCGGCGACAGCCTGGCGCCGGCGCGAGGAGCGCAGAACGGTGCCCAGACCGAAGAAGCCCGTGATCATCATCGCCCAGGTCGCGGGCTCAGGAACCACACCGGCGAACCGATCAAACTCGAAGGCAAACGACTTGGCGTTCACGTTCGAATAGAACTGGATCTTGCCAACCTTGTCCGCGCCGAAGTCATAGTTGATGCGGTAAGCGGTGTTGGAACCGTTGACCGGGCTCACGGTACCGAAGAGGCCCGTTGCGCCAGTCAGGTCGGCAAGCACCATGTTGTCCGTACGTGTGAACACGATCCGGTTGAAGGTGTCAGGCGAACCCACGAGGTAGCTGAACGACTTCAGGCCCTTGAGCGCTGTGAAGGTCGCAGGAGAATTGCTGGGATCAACCACGCCATAGATCGTGTCGTCGCCGAGCGGGGCACGAGAAACGTTCGGCGTGTTGCCGATTCCCGTCGCCGTGAGCGGCGCGTAGGTGAACAGCGGATTGAAGATCGAATCGAAATCCCAGATGATCTGCGTGTCGGGGACGGCGAGAAGATCAGTCGCGTAGTTGGTCACAGTCGGGTCGACCGTAATCGTGAGCGCCGCATTGGCCGCACTCGAAACCAGCAGGGCACCAGCCATACCAGCCACTGAAGCCAAGAGAGTCTTTTTCATGTTTGTACCCACCACCTAAAACTGAACAAATGCGCCATCGCAATGGATGGGTCTGAGCGGTTTGTAACGCAGAGCTTGTCCTTAGCAAAGCGTAAATCGCAGGTAACGCGCATTTTCACCTGACAGGCGAGTGAGGTTGATGGGGTTGTCTGAACAATTCGCCTGTAAGGGGAATTTTCGCAATCGACGCTTACCAGCAACGATCGATCACAACTGCCTATTCATCGGCCAGATCGTTCGATCATTATCAACAATATACTTAATTTTTGCGACTGCGTAATAGTTGTGGGCGTGCCATAGATAGAAAAGTCCCCGATCACAGCAGTGATGGATTCGTTAACGAACTCTTTAGGGCGCGAGTTGGATTTCGACCCAGGTTGAGGTCACCTGTCCCGTTCGCTGCGGGTCGTCCAACGTCTTTGGGTAACTGCGTTCTCTTGAGCTGGCGGCCGCCAGAGATCGGATGCCGCAAAGATCGGAGAGCTTTGCGTCGCTGCCAGCGTCCCGGGCCCGCCAGAGCAAAAACGGAGGGTCGTCAGCCTCCCTCGAGCCCAGAACCCTGGCTGCAGGCTTCCGGTTAGAAGGGATTGGTGCTGCATCGTGCCTCCTTCAGTGCCTACCGTCCTGCCAGGTTGCGTGGCTTCAGCTTCACTTCTGCGCGTTGTGACCCGGCGGCGCAGTGCGTTGCACATTGTACTGCTGCGGGCAGGGAAGCCCTGCACCGTGAGGTCTTGATACTCCCCCGCGATCCTGGGCGCGCTACTTGGGGCGGGCAAAAACACTCGGGCATGGAACGCCGGCCGGTGCCTCCCGGATGGCCCGCAGAGTTTTCAGCATGCATTGAGTTCGCTTGGTGCGGGAACCTCTGGCAGATCTCTGCGTTTTTACAGGACAACAATCCTGAGATCCTCATGCGAGGGGAAAAGTCGATAAGTTCGCATTGGAAATGAAATAGTGTCGTAAATGAATTATTGCAACGACATGGTGAACGCGCGTTAAATGTATATTTTTGTTAACCAGTGAATTTCCATCAAAAGTAATAGACGTTCGATATTTCAATGCCTCGATATCGAATTCAAAAGAGGTTCCCACACGGGACAATTCAATTGAATTCGACTGGAGGCTTCGAATGATTTTCAATGTCAACAGCACTGATGGTCTCTGGTCGGCCGTTAAATCGGCAAAAGCTGGAGATACCGTTCAACTGGCGTCGGGAAACTACTCGATGTTACGGCTGGATGGGATGAACGTTGTCGGGGGGGTGACGATCACGTCTGCGGATCCGGGTCGGCCTGCGGTGATTGCGGGTCTGAATATCACCAACAGCTCTGGCATGACGTTTTCGAACCTTGAGATCACGGTGAACCCGTCGAACGGGTTTGCGGTGCTGCTGGGCAGCACGCGGGACATGGTGTTTGACCGTCTGAACCTGCATGGCGCTGCGGTGGGCGACGGCAATGCGGTTCAGGTGCGCAACAGCACCAATGTGACGGTGAGCAACTCCGATATCCATCACCTGGGCACTGGTCTGAACCACCTGGACAGCAACCAGGTGACGTTTTCGGGCAACAAGCTGCATGACATCCAGGCGGATGGCATCCGTGGCGG
>JANORH010000392.1:0-3089 GCA_031415215.1 Alphaproteobacteria bacterium
AGGCCGTGGCGATCACAGAACCCCTTGGTGAACGCCTTGGACGACTCCAGCCGTCCGGCCGCCGCCGTTGGGCCGAAACAGGCGATCCCCGCCGCCTCATCGCGCCAGACCGGCGGCGGCAGGTCGGCCAGACGTCCCTCGGCGCAGGCCAGCAGGTAGGGCACGAGGTCGCTTTCCAGCCGCAGCATCAGCACTTGACACTCCGGATCACCAAACCGGACGTTGAACTCCACCAGCTTTGGCCCGTCCCGGGTCGCCATTACCTCCACGAACAACACGCCGCGATAGGGCGCACCGTCGGCCGCGATCCCGGCGAATGCACGCTCGGCCAACCGCGTCCTGACCTGTTCTACCAGTTCCGGCGTGAACACCGGTGCGGGCGAATAGGTGCCCATGCCGCCGGTGTTGGGGCCCTGGTCGCCGTCGAAGGCGCGCTTGTGATCCTGGGCCCAGCCGAACACCATCGACGTCGTGCCGTCGCAGAGCGCGAACAGCGAGCCGATCTCGCCCTCAAGGAATTCCTCGATCACCACCCGCGCTCCGGCCGTACCGAATCGGCCGCCGAAGGCGTCGTCGATGGCGGCCTCGGCCTCGGCGCGATCCGGGGTGACGACCACGCCCTTGCCGGCCGCCAGCCCGTCGGCCTTGATCACATAAGGCGGGGTGAACCGCGCCAGCGCGACCTTGGCCTCAGCCGCCGTCTCGCAGATCGCATAGGCCCCGGTGGGCAGGCCGTGGCGATCACAGAACCCCTTGGTGAACGCCTTGGACGACTCCAGCCGTCCGGCCGCCGCCGTTGGGCCGAAACAGGCGATCCCCGCCGCCTCAAGCGCATCGGCCAGCCCGGCCTCGACCGACGTCTCCGGTCCGATCACCACCAGATCGGCGGAAATTTCCTGCGCCAGCGCCAACAGGCCCGCCACATCGGTCGCCTGCACGTCGCGAAGTTCGCAGTGCTCTGCGATCCCCGGATTGCCCGGCGCCGCCACAAAGCGGGTAACCAGAGGCGAGGCGGCAATCTTCCACGCCAGAGAATGTTCGCGGCCACCGGACCCGATGAGCAGTATGTTCATGGTGCGCCGCTTTGGCGTGACGGCAGGATCGGGTCAAGCTGCGTGACGATGACGGCGGGGTCGGAAATGATCAGTCCAGATGACGACGATACCGAGACGGCGCGCGCACGCGAGGCGGAGCATCGTGCCAGGAACGCCCTGCAGCTGATCTCCTCGCTGATCCTGCTGCAAGGGCGACACAGCCCCGATGCTGCGGCGGGTCCGGCCATGGCGTCTCTGCTGACCCGCGTCGCGGCGGTCAGTGCGGCGCACCGCCAGACAGTCCAGGTCCACGGCCGCGAGCAGGTCGATCTCGCGGCGCTGATCCGGGAAATCGTCGGCGATCTGGCGAAATCGGCGGGCCGTGACGGCGTCACAATCGACCTCAGCCTTGAGCCGATTTTGGCCCCGGGGCGATTGGCACCACCTCTTGCGCTGTTGCTCAACGAGACCGTCGGCAATGCGCTGGGCCATGCCTTTCCGGGTGGGCGGACGGGCCGCATCCGGGTGGCATTGCGTCGCCAGGACGCCGGGTTTGAGCTGGACGTCAACGATGATGGGGCTGGAACTCCATCCCCGACACCCACAACCGGTTTCGGCCTGACCGTCGTAAAATTGATGGTCCAACAAATCCGCGGTCAGCTGGACATTACCGAATTGCACCCCGGGTTGCGGGTTTCCGTGACGGTGCCCCTTTCGGCGACGCAATCAAAGCGTTGAAGCCGGACGGCGCTCGCCGTAAGTCCCGACAGGCGATTGGCGCGGAGACCTGAAGGCATGAGCGATCGGTTGGCGGCGGCGCAAGCGGCCCTGAACGGCGGCCAGCGCGATGAGGCCATCGCGCACCTCATCGCGGCGATCGACGAGAACGCCGCGCGCCCTGCGCCGGTCTATCGGGCGCTGTCGATCCAGCTCTATACGGCGGGCCGCTACGCCGAAGGCGAGGCGTTTGGGGCCAAAGGACTGGAACTCTATCCCCGCGACTTCGACCTGCTGAATGTGCGCGGCGTCAACCTGCGCAAGCTGCGCCGCCATCGCGAGGCCCTCACGATGCTGGAGCGCGCGATCAAGGCCGATCCCAAGAACCTGGGCGGGCTGCAGAACTATGGCAATGTGCTTCTGGATCTCATCGAGGGGGCCAAGGCTGAAGCCGTCTTCACACGGCTGACCCGCCTGCAGCCGCGCAACGCGGAATATCAGCGCCAGCTGGCCCGCGCGCTCTACCAGCAAGCCAAGATTGAACCGGCTCTTGTGAGGTTCCGCCAGGCTGTGACCATCAAGCCGGACAACATCGACGCCTGGCTCGACATGATCGGCCTGCTGGGCGAGGAGCACCGCGCCGCCGATGCGCAGGCCCAGCTCGAAAAGGCGATCAAGGCCAATCCGGACGAGGCCAGGTTGCAGGAAGGCAAGTGCGTCCTGCTGCGCCGAACGGGTCAGACGGCGGCGGCCGAAGCCTTTCTGCAGGCGTTGCTGCCGACCCATCCTGACGCGGCGTGGGTCCACTACCAGCTTGGTGTGATGACGGCGGAACGCGACCGCGATACCGGCAATGTCCTGCTGCGTCGGGCCACCGTACTGGACCCCACGCGCCTGGACTACGTCATGGGGCTGATCGAAAGCCTGGAACGCACCCGCACCGGTGACGAGGGCGGTCATATCGAAGAAGGCTATCAGGTCGCCAAAAGCATCCTGCACCGCAAGGCCGAGTTTACCGAATCCACCACCAAGATCCTCTGCGAGATCTTCATCCGGGTCAGCGACTTTGACCGCCTGGATGAGGTCGGCGATTTCCGGACCCTCGGACGCAGCTGGGCTGAAAAAGGCCGCCACACAGCCCTGCTGAAACAGCTGGCGCGCGTCCGGAACGACGAAGACCGCGTCGAGTTGCTGGAGCAGCACCGCATCTGGGGCCGCAGCGTCGAAACCCCGGCAAAGCGCCGCCCCATCAAGCGCCCGCCGGCCCGGCCACCGGGTGGCAAGGTGCGACTGGGCTTCATGTCATCGGATCTGCGCCAGCACCCCGTTGGCTATTTC
>JANORH010000393.1:0-4614 GCA_031415215.1 Alphaproteobacteria bacterium
AGGCAAAATCGACAGCCGTGGAGATCTGCAAAGGTGCGACGAGACGACCTGCATCCAGGTCCGCCTGCGCCAGGGTTCGCTTGGCCAGCGCTACGCCGCGACCGTTGGCGGCTGCCTCGATCACTAGGCTGGATTGGTTGAAGCGCGGGCCCCGGTGGCCATCGATGCCGCGCAAGCCCCGCGCCGTCAGCCACATGGGCCAGTCAGGACAGCTGTCGTCGATCTCTGGTGAGCCGTCGTGCAACAGGATGTGGTTGGCCAGATCCTCGGGGTTTTCCAAGGGTTGTTCGGCCAGCAGGGCAGGGCTGATCACCGGAATCACCGTCTCGCTGACCAGCCGTTTCACTTCCAGGCCGGGATAGCGGCCGGCCCCATACCGCAGAGCCAGATCGACTTCGCCAGCGCTGAGATCGACCAGTTCCATTCCGGCGTTCAGCCAGACATCGACCTGCGGATGTACCCGCTCAAAGGCACCCAGCCGGGGCGCCAGCCATTTGGCCGCGAAAGATGGCGGGGCGGTTATGGTCAGGCGGCGCCCATCGACCGCGGCTGTCAGCAGGGATGCGGCTTCGGCCAGGCGGTCAAAGGCCTCGCGCAGGGCGGGCAGCGCGGTCTGGGCGGCATCGGTCAGCAACAGGCCCTTGGGCGTGCGCTTGAACAGGGGTGCGCCGACATAGTCCTCGAGATTCTGGATCTGCTGGCTGACCGCACCCGGCGTAACAGACAATTCGTCGGCGGCGCGGCTGAAGTTCAGGTGACGTGCTGCGGCCTCGAACGCGCGCAAGGCGTTCAGGGGCGGCAGCCGACGTCGCTGTTGGTTCCGATCCATCAAGTTTTCCTGATACCCCAGGCAGAAGTCCTTGGGTTGCGAATTGGGCGCTTGCGACCCTTATTGCAAGCATCCGCTGGTGTGTCGGCCCTTTTGCCAGTGGGTAGTTCGCGTGGGCGAGAACGTTTCGTCCGTCAAGGAATTGGGGCCTTTGGTGTCGTTAGAGAAGCTATTCATGGTTCAGCGTCGCGACAGAACAACGCGATCAGGTCGGCTGGTCGTGCTGGATAGCACTCGGCCCGTCCGAACGAACGGTCGGGTTTGGCTGGTGGGCGCAGGCCCAGGTGATCCCGAACTGTTGACGATCAAGGCCCTCAAGGTTCTGCAGTCTGCGGACGTGGTCGTCCACGACGGCTTGGTATCCGACGAAATCCTGGCGATGTCGCCCGCCGCTGCGCGCCGCATTTCCGTGGCAAAGCGCAAATCCCGGCATTCCTACAGCCAGGACGAAATCAACCGGATGCTGGTGGCCTTCGCACTGCAGGGTCTGGAAGTTGTCCGACTGAAGGGCGGCGATCCGTTTATCTTCGGTCGTGGCGGCGAGGAACTGGAAGCTTGCCGAGAGGCCGGGATCGAGATCCAGATCGTGCCGGGTGTGACTGCCGCACTTGCCGCCAGCGCAAGCGCGGGCGCGCCCTTGACCCATCGCGGCCTGGCTCAGGCTGTCACTTTTGTCACAGGGCATGCGGCCAAGGGCAACGAAGCCGATCTGGACTGGGCCAGCCTCGCCAAGGTCAACCATACCGTGGTGATCTACATGGGCCTGTCCATGGCGGCCCTGATCGCCACCCGTCTGATGGACGCCGGTCGTGCCGGATCAACGCCGGCGCTGATTGTCGAGAACGCCAGCCGCGCTGATGAACGTCGGGTGATCACTACGCTTGATGGTTTGGCGGATGCTGCCGCCGCGCTGGATGGCCCGGCAATGCTCATCGTCGGCGAAGCGATGGAATTGGCGCAGGCTGGAGATGCGGCGCTCGTGATTGAGCCTAAATTGCAGGTTTTGCGCGGATGAAAGCGCTCACTGCCAACCGCCTCTCGGACGGGGATGTGGTGTTCTGGAGCGCGGGCCAGTGGGTCGAGCGGTTCGCCGACGCCCAGCTGTTCGCCGATGACGACCCTGCGGGGCCCGACGCCGAAACCAGCGGCAAGGCTCAGTCCACCGTCGTGATCGATGTCTATCTGATCGACCTGATCGAATCGGAAGGCTTCTGGGCACCGCTCAGCTACCGCGAGCGTATCCGTGCTCTGGGCCCAACCAACCACCTGCATCACGGCAAACAGGCCGAGGGCGGCGCCATGGTCGAGGCGCTGCAGCACGCTCACGGCGCCGCACGTTCCACCGGACGCGTCAATCTCATCAAGCGGACCAAGTAGAAGCCGATGTACCAGTACGACACAATTGATCGGGAAATGGTGGCCGACCGCGCGGCCGAATTCCGGGGGCAGGTCGCCCGCCGGCTGTCCGGCGAGCTGACCGAAGACCAATTCAAGCCCCTGCGACTGATGAACGGTCTTTATCTGCAGTTGCACGCTTACATGTTGCGGGTCGCGATTCCCTATGGTGCCCTCAATCCGACCCAACTGCGCCAGCTGGCCTGGATCGGTCGCACCTATGACAAGGGTTACGGCCACTTCACCACACGCCAGAACCTGCAGTTCCACTGGATCAAGCTGCGCCACACGCCGGACATCCTGGACGATCTGGCCAGCGTCGACATGCACGCGATCCAGACATCCGGAAACTGCATCCGCAATGTCACGGCTGATCCCTATGCCGGTGCCACAGCCGACGAGGTCGATGATCCGCGCGTGTGGGCCGAGGTGCTGCGCCAGTGGTCGTCATTCCATCCGGAATTTTCGTTCCTGCCACGCAAGTTCAAGTTTGCGATCACGGCTGCGGCCAAGGATCGGACGGCTGCCCGCGTCCACGACATTGGCCTGGTAATGCGCCGCGGCCGCGACGGAGCGCTGGGCTTTGAGGTGATCGTCGGCGGCGGGATGGGGCGCACACCCTATGTCGGTCCGACCATCCGCGAGTTTCTGCCGGTCGATCAACTGCTGTCTTACGTCGAAGCGATTTTGCGCGTGTACAATCGCCACGGCCGTCGGGACAACAAGTATAAGGCGCGGATCAAGATTCTGGTCGCTGCGCTGGGAACCGAGGAGTTCACTCGTCAGGTCGACGCCGAGTGGGCGAAGATCGGCGAGGGTGCCAACTTGCCCGAGGCCGAGGTTGCCCGCATCCGCGCCGCATTTGCGCAGACTGAGTTCGAGACCCTGCCGGTGCGATCCGAGGCGTTTGAGGCGGCCCGCGCCGCGACGCCGGGTCTGGCCCGGTTCGCCCGCAATAACCTGAAGCCCCACAAGCACCCCGGCTACACCATCGTCGAGATCAGCCTGAAGGGTATCGGTGAGACGCCCGGCGATGCCTCCTCGGAGCAAATGGAGGTCGTGGCCGATCTGGGCGAGCGCTACGGCCAAGGCGACATTCGGGTCACCCACGAGCAGAATCTGGTCCTGCCGCACATCAAGCTCGACGACGTGCCGGCGGTCTGGGCCGCGCTGAAGGACGCCGGCATCGCCACGCCAAACATCAATCTGGTCAGCGACATCATCGCCTGTCCGGGGCTGGACTACTGCGCGCTGGCCAATGCGCGGGCCATCTCCATCGCCCAGAACATCGCGGAGAAATTCCGCGATCAGGACCGTGCCGAAAAGGTCGGTGAGCTGAAGATCAAGATCAGCGGCTGCATCAATGCCTGTGGTCATCACCACGTTGGCCACATCGGCATCCTGGGCGTCGATAAGAAGGGCGAGGAGTTCTATCAGCTCACCCTGGGCGGCTCGGGTGCCGAGGACGCCTCGCTGGGCGCGATGCTGGGCCCGGCACTGCCATACGACAAGGTCGCCGAGGCGGTGGATACGCTGGTCGAGGTCTATCTGCGCGAACGGCAGGGGGAAGAGCGGTTCCTGGATACCTTCCGGCGGACCGGCGTCGCGGCTTTCAAGGAGGCTGTCTATGCCGACGCTCATTGAGATGACGGAGGGCGTGGCGCGGGTCGCCGAGGACACCTTTACCTATCTGGCCGACGATCAGGATCTGTCCGACGGTGACGTGATCGTGTCGTTGGGGCGGTTTCAGGCCGAGGGTGAGGGCTTGCTGTCCGACGGGCGGCGGGTCGGCGTTCGGCTGGAGGCGGGAGACGCGGTCGAGGTGCTGGCCTACGACCTGCCACGGCTGGCGCTGGTGGCACTGGATTTCCCGAAGTTTGGCGATGGCCGGTCGTTCTCGAACGCGCGGCTGCTGCGCGAGCGATATGGATTCAAGGGGCAGGTGCGCGCCGTGGGCGATGTGCTGCGCGAGCAGGCCGGGTTCATGGTGCGGGTAGGTTTTGACGCCTTCATGCCCGCAGACGGAGCCAGTTCCAACGAGTGGCAGGCCGCTACCCGGCGTTATCGACACGTCTTCCAGCGGTCCACTGACGGACGCACGCCGACGTTTCTGGAGCGGCTGTCATGAGCCTGGCCTACGACGCCAATGAACACGCGCAGAGCCTGGCGGCACGTCTGGACGCCGAGCTTCGTCATGCCCATCCGCGCACCATTCTGGAGGCGGCCGTCGCCCATCTCGGTGACAAACTGGCGCTGGTGTCGTCGTTCGGTGCAGAGTCAGCGGTGCTGCTGGACATCGTAGCCAAGGTGAACCCTGACATGGCGGTGCTGTTTCTGGATACCGGCATGCTGTTCGGCCAGACGCTGGACTATCGTCGCGGGCTGGCGGA
>JANORH010000394.1:0-4519 GCA_031415215.1 Alphaproteobacteria bacterium
GCTCGGCGGGTGCCATGCTCCGTCGTCGGCGCGCCCTCGTCGCCTGATCGGTACACGGATGTTGTACATTAACGGCCCGGCCATGGGCCGGGCCTTTTCTGTTTGTGCCAGTCCCTGCTCCGTCGGCTCAGGCTATCCGAACAGGAAGTCGCTGGTCCTCAGAGCGTAGCTGTTGCTGAGGTGCAGCAATTCCGTGACCCGGCTGACCCCGTCGGTGACGATCCAGTCCGTGCTGGTCCCGGCGACCTTCGTCACGGTTGAGCCGCCCGAATACCCCACCAGCTGGATCCGGTCGCCCTTGGCGAAATCCTGGATGGTGTCGTCAGTGACCTCACCGCGCGTCAGGACAAAGGTGTCCTTGCCGGGGCCGCCGACGAAGAGGTCCGCGCCAGCGCCGCCGATCAACCGATCATCGCCGGAGCCACCCATCAGCGTGTCGGACCCGGTGCCACCGTCGAGCGTGTCCGTCCCGGACCCACCGTCCAGCCGATCCGCCCCGGCCAGGCCGAACAGGAAATTCGCGCTGGAATTACCGGTGATGATATTGGCCAGATCGTTGCCGGTCCCATTGGCCGCTGAACCGGTCAGGGTCAGGTTTTCGACATTGGCACCCAGGGTGTAGCTGACCGCGCTCTGGACCAGGTCGATGCCCTCGCCCGAAAGTTCGACGACCTTGTCGCCGAAGTTGTCGACCACATAAACATCATTGCCTGCGCCGCCGGCCAGACTGTCGGCGCCGGCTCCGCCATCAAGGGTGTCGTTCCCCGCCAGTCCAGACAGAGTATCGGCATAGATCGTCGGGGCGGCCTGGTTGGCGAGGCTGGTCGACGGTGTGATCGCATCAGAGCCGGTGGTCCCGGCAATCATGACACCCGTCGTCGGCGCCGGTGCAGGCGTCGGCGTCGGTGCTGGTGCTGGGGCTGGGGCTGGGGCTGGGGCAGGCGCGGGTGCTGGCACCGCACTCTGGGTGGCCAGGAAGTTGGAGATATCCAGCCGACCGTCGGAAGCCACCTTGTCGAGAACCGAGGCCGTAGCGGTGGTCGAGCTCAGCAGTGCATCCCTGATCTGGGCAGCGGTCGCGCCCGCGCGGACCGACGAATAGAGCGCAATGGCACCGGTGACATGCGGTGCCGCCATCGAGGTACCGCTCATCGTGCTGTAGCCGCCGCCCCGCGCGGTTGAATAGATGCCGACGCCAGGCGCAGCCAGATCCACCGAGGTCGAGCCATAGCTGGAAAAGCTGGCCAGCGCGCCCGTGCCGCCTATCGCGGCAACCGACACGACGGCGTCATAGCCGGCCGTGGCAAGGGTGGAATAACTGGACGGATAGTAGGGGGTGGCGTCGTTGTTCGCCCCGCTGTTACCCGCCGAGGCCACATAGATGATGTCCTGCTTGGCGCCCCGGGTGATGGAGTCCAGCAGCGATTGCGAGAAACCCGCGCCGCCCCAGCTGTTGTTCGTGGCGGCAAAGTCAACGCCGGTTCCGGCCTTCGACGCGTTGGTGAAATAATCCAGCGCCTTGATGGTGTTTGAAACATAGCCGTAGTTGGTGTTGTCCAGGAACTTCAGCGCCACCATCTGAACGGACCAATTCACGCCGGCCACGCCCAAGGCGTTGCCACCCATGGCGCCGATGGTCCCGCTGACGTGGGTGCCGTGGCCCTGGTCGTCCATGGGGTCGTTGTCGTTGTTGACGAAGTCCCAGCCGATCAGGTCATCGCGATAACCGTTGGCATCGTCGTCGAGGCCGTTCTCCCAGCGCGCGTCGTTGAGCAGGTCACCCGCATCGATGCGGCCGTTGGCGTTGACGTCACTGACGAAGCCGGCGTTGCGGGCGTCGTTCAGGTCGCGGAAGGTGATCAGATTATCGCCGTCGCTATCGGTCAGACCGCTGCGGAATGCCGTCGGGATCTCGCGCTGGTTGAGCCACACGTTCAGGTAAAGGTCCGGGTGGGTATAATCCATTCCCGAGTCCACAACGCCAACGGCGACCTTTGTGCTGCCGGTGGCCCCTGCCGCCCAGGCTTCGGTCGCCTGGCTGCCAAAGGCGTTCGCCGGCGCGCCGATGTCGCCATAGAGCCCCCAGGTTTGCCCGGCCGTGACGCCGGCGTCGTTGGAGACTGCCTGACTGCTGACGATGTAGTCCGGCTCGGCGAACTTGACGCCCGGCAGATGGGAGAGAATGGCGATGGCCTTCTCGACCGTGACACCCTGCCCCAGACCAACGCGCGCGAGGTCGCCGCCTGAAGAATTGCCGCTGGAAATGATGTCGAGCAGGCGCCCGCCGATCGCTTCAAGGGCCCGGCTGTGGGCCGCCCCGTTGGCCGATCCATCCAGCTGAATCAGAATTTGATCCGGACGATAAGCATGTGCGGAAGAAATACTTGGCATTAGAATGTCCTGATGCAATTAGTAGAAATAGATGTTCTGTTCGATGAACATTGTTTGGTATTTATATTGAACTGTATGCCAGAATTACTGTTCATTATATTCTGTCAACACATGACTATGGTGAAGCTTTGAGTAATTTCTTATATTTTGATAAACCCAGGTTAAGGGCGCGATAGAAACCACTATTAAGATTGGTTAAACATCACGGGACCCGAGCCCGGATCGCGCCGTTGACGTGCACGAGCGCCGGCGTCACCTTGGCCCTGGGGGGACCACGGGATGCACACAGCCCTTTTCGCGGCCGCTCTGGCCCTATCGCTGTCCAGCGTCGCCTCAGCCGAGGCACCGGCCCCAAATCCCTGGTGGGACGGCTATTTCGCCAACGGGACCCGCGTGGCCCTGCCCGACGGGCGGCGGATCAATCTCTATTGTCAGGGCAAGGGCGCACCGACGGTGGTGCTGGATGCCGGGCTGGGCGACGGGGCGTGGAGCTGGCGCAAGGTGCAAGGCCGGATCGCTGCGACCACCCGGGTCTGCGTTTATGACCGAGCAGGGTATGGCGGCAGTGACCCTGGCCCCGGACCCCGTGACCTCCGGGCCCTGACCCGCGACCTGGAGGCAGTCCTGACAGCGGGAAGGGTTCCCGGCCCCTATGTGCTGGTCGGCCACTCCGCCGCCGGATTGACCACCCGGCTCTATGCCTACCGCCATCCCGAGAGGGTGGCGGGGCTGGTGCTGGTGGATCCCTCCACCGAGGGACAGGCCCCACGTCTGGCGGCGGCGGCCCCGGGGATGGCCAAGGCCCAGGCTTTGATGGTGGGTGCGGGCAAGGCCTGCGCCCAGGCGTCACGCCCCCCGTCGGTGGAGCCGCTTTGCGTCCGCGCGCCGGGGGATTTGCCTAAAGCGATGACCGCGCGGTGGGCACGGATGCAGGGACCGGATCACTACCGCGCTGCAGGGGCCGAGCTCGACGGCATGATGGGGCCGAACACGGCTCAGCTGGAGGCCGAGTGGCGACCGTTCGGTGTCTATCCCGTGTGGATGTTGACTCGGGGTGAGCCCGCCACGCCAGGGGGCGACAAGGCTGAACAGGTCGCTGCCGACACGGTCTGGCGCGAGATGCACGCCGAAACGATGACCCTGGCACCACGAGGCATCCACCGGGTGATCGCCGGTGCCGGGCACTATATCCAGCAGGACAAGCCCGACGCGGTGGTCGAAGCGATCACCGAAGTCGTAGCCGAGGTCCGCGCCGCGAAGCGCTGATCCGGCACCCAGGAAGAACGCTCGTCATCACCCGACTTGGTCGGGTGACCCATAAACACCGAGGTTAGTCGAACAAATTCAAGGCTTCGCCGCCGAGATTCCTTCGAAATCGCCTGCGTCTATGGGTTACCCGGACAATCCGGGTAATGACGAGCAGATTTGAGATTTATTCTATACGTCAAATACTTAGTGGCGGAACGTCGCCGCGAGTGCCGGATCATTCGGCATTTCGCGGTACTGGCGCAGCTCGTTGCGGCCGACCACCATGTGGTGGACCTCGTCCGGGCCGTCAGCGATCCGCAGGGTGCGGGTCTGGGTGTACATGCGAGCCAGCGGGGTATGCTGGGACACGCCCAGCGCGCCGTGCATCTGGATCGCCTGATCGATGATCTGACAGACGCGCTCGGGCACCATGGCCTTGACCATGTGGATCCAGACGCGGGCTTCCTGGTTGCCCAGCACGTCCATCGCCTTGGCGGCCTTCAGTACCATCAGGCGCATGGCCTCGATGTCGATGCGGGCGCGGGAGATGATCTCCAGATTGCCACCCAGTTGCACCAGCGGCTTGCCGAAGGCTTCGCGCATCATGCCGCGCGTGACCAGCAGATCCAGCGCCTTCTCGGCCGAGCCGATGGCGCGCATGCAGTGGTGGATCCGGCCGGGGCCGAGGCGCAGCTGGCTGATCTCGAAACCGCGACCTTCGCCCAGCAGCATGTTCGACGCCGGCACGCGGACGTTGTCGAACACCACATGCATGTGACCGTGCGGCGCGTCGGGATCGCCGAACACGTGCTGCGGGCCGATAACCTTGAAGCCGGGGGCGTCAGTGGGCACCAGGATCTGCGACTGGCGCAGGTTGGGC
>JANORH010000395.1:0-3664 GCA_031415215.1 Alphaproteobacteria bacterium
GGTTAATGGCCGTCGCGTCACGGCGTCCGCCGGTGCAGGCAGCGGTGGTGTCGACACCAACCTGCTTCCCGTTGCGGCCATTGGCCGGGTCGAGGTGCTGAAAGACGGCGCGGCCGCCACTTATGGTTCGGATGCCATTGCCGGTGTGGTCAACTTCATTACCCGCACCAATTTCAACGGTCTGGAACTCAGCGCCGACTATCGCCTGGTTGACGGCTCCAACGGCGACTACACGGCCAACGCGCTCTACGGAAAGACCTTCGACAACGCGAGCCTGCTGTTCTCGGCCGGCTATCAGCGTCGCTCGGAGCTCAAGACCACGGATCGCGACTGGTCCTATCGCCCCTATACCGAGAACCCCTCAGGCTACTCGGTGCTGGGCCAGCCCGGCACGTTCCTGCCCCTGGGTGCCACGGGCGCGCCGATCGCCGGTCCGACCCGCGATGCCAATTGCGGTGCCGTCGGCGGTTTCGCCGGTTTCACGGGTAACACTCCGGCTTGTTATTTCACCTTCATTCCGTTCGACAATCTGATCGAGCGCGAAGACCGCTATCACGTCTTCGGTCAGGCCAATGTTGATCTGAACGAGACGACCAAGCTGCACGTCGAGGCCTACTGGGCCAAGACTGATATCCCTCAGATCCGCTTCTCGCCGGGCTTCCCGCCGATCCAGGGCCCGAACGGCCCCGGCAGTGTCGGCGTATTCTCGACGCCGATCAGCAACCCGGGTGCGGTGACGGCGCTGCAACAGGCGGGCTTCACGCCGGCCCAGATCGCAGCCACCAGCCGCGTCTCGATGACCCTGTTCCGCCCTCTGGGCTCAGGCGGTAACCCGATCTTCGACAACGGCGGACAGAAGGGCTACCGCAACTATGACATCTTCCGGGTGTCGGGCAGCCTCACCGGGGAACTCCCCGTCGCCGGTATCGGCTACGATCTGGCGGTCAGCTATTCCAAGACCGAGAATCGTCAGCACACGCCCGACATCTTCATCGACAAGCTGCAACGGGCCCTCAACGGCTTCGGCGGCGCGAACTGCACTGGCACGACGCCCGGTGCAAACGGGTGCCAGTTCTTCAACCCGTTCTCCAACGGCTATTCCGGCAACCCGGCACTTGGCCTGACCAACCCGGGCTTCGTCTCGGCCAATGCCAACAGCGAAGCCCTGGTAAACTCGCTGTTCGAGCGTGGATCAGAGACGCGACAGGTCCAGGATCTGTTCGTCGTAGATCTGGTGTTCAACGGCGAGCTGCCGATCGAGCTACCGGGCGGCGCCATCGGCTGGGCGGCGGGCGGACAACTGCGGACCACCGACTTCCAGTCCACCCTGCGTAGCCCCTTCCAGGATGTGCGCGTTACGCCGTGCCCCGTCCCGGGGCAGACGAACTGCGCGTTGGCGACCGGCCCTTACATCTTCCTGGGTCAGGGAACCCCGACGGAACTTGAGGACTCAGTCTACGCCTTCTTTGCGGAAACCAACCTGCCGATCACCGATACGATCAACGCGCAGGCGGCGATCCGCTTTGAAGACTACGGCGGTCTCACAGGCTCGACCGTCAATCCCAAGCTGGCCGTGAAGTGGCAGGTCGTCGAAAGCCTGGCCCTGCGCGGCTCGGTCGGCACGACCTTCCGAGGACCAACCCCGGCCAACCGTTCGACGAATGGTGTCACCGGCCTCAGCGGTATCCAGGCCGCCGGCAACAACTTCAAGTCCGTCGACTTCACCGGTAACCCGGCGGTCGGCCCGGAGACGGCCTTCACCTACAATGTGGGTGCCATCTTCCAGAGCGGCGGCCTCCGGGTCATCGCCGATTACTGGCACTTCAACATCGAAGACCAGATCGTCTCGGTTCCGGCCCAGATCGTGGCCACAGCCGTCGGGGGCGTCGGCAACGGCTCGCAAGCCGTCAACTGCGCCAGCGCCCTTCGCGGCCTGATCACCTTCAGCAACAACAACGCCTGTATCCAGGGCGTGACGCTCGGAAACGACATCCAGCGGGTGAAGTCGGACACGGTCAACGGCCCCCGGATCAAGGTCACGGGTATCGACGGCTCGGTTGACTACAAGTTGAACGATGTGATGGGCGGCAATGTCACGCTCGGCGCTTCCTTCAGCCGACTGGTGAAGTACGATATCGGCGAGTTCCGTCTGGGTGGCGTGTTCGTGTCCACCGCCTACAGCGCGCTCGGCTTCACGAACTATGACCGCTTCCCGGGCACCGTGTCCAAACTGCGAGCCGGCAGCTTTGCGGAGTATTCGCGGGACGACCACAACCTGCGTCTGGACCTGACCTATGTGGGCGGTGCGACCGACAACCGTGGTCCCACCACGATCCAGACCGGCGCGTCGACCAACTGCAACGTCGCCAACGCCCAGGCCGGGACGGCAATCAACTGCCAGCTCACGACCCTCGGTCTCAAGGTCAAGGAGTACTACACCCTCGACCTGAACTACCGGATCCAATTGCCGTGGGACACCACGGTCACCGCCTCGGTGTTCAACATCTTTGATCGCGATCCGTCCGCGGCGCGGCTCGAGGCGGGTTACGACCCCTTCATCGGCAGCCCCTATGGCCGATCCTTCAAGATGAGCGTTCGCAAGAAATTCTAGACGCGAAACGCCTCCGACACCTTGCACGCCGCCGGCTCACCCCGGCGGCGTTTTTTTTCCAATTTGGACAACACGGGCCCAAGGTAGCGATATTCCCAACGGTGGTGTGCTCGCGCGCGTGATTTCGCTGGCGCAAATGTAAAAACCCGACAATCATTGTTCTAACCGTACAATACGGAGCCCCGTGCAACAGACACGGGGGCCAAATCTTTCGGGGAGTGACAATGACCAAACGCAGCTATTTCTGTGGCGGCTCCATCGCAGCCGTTGCCCTTGTGCTCGGCATGGCCGGCGCAGCCGCCGCCCAGACCGGCGCGGACAACGACGCAGCCGACCTTGAAGAAGTGGTCGTCACCGGCTCCTTCATCGCCAGCACGTTGGAAAAAGCCGCCCAGCCGGTTGACGTGATCGGTGTCCAGGAACTGGCCAAACAGGGCGCACCAAGCGTGGTCCAGCTGGTCAAGACCCTGACAGCCGCCCAGTCCTCGCTCGGTGAAAGCAACCGCTACAACGGCGGTGCCGGCACAGCCTCGATCAATCTGCGTGGCCTCGGTTCCTCGCGCACTCTGGTGCTGATGAACGGTCGCCGACTGGCCGACACTACCGCAGCCGCGTTCCAGGGCGGCGGCCAGGATCTGAACTTCATGCCGACCGCTGCCATTGGCCGCATCGAGATTCTGAAGGACGGCGCGGCCGCCACTTATGGCTCTGACGCCGTGGCCGGGGTGGTCAACTTTATCACCCGCAAGGACCTGAACGGTTTCGAGCTGAACGCCAACTACGCCCTGATCCAGGATTCAGACGGCGACTACGACGCCAGCCTGGCTTACGGAAAAGTTTTCGACCGCGGCAACGTCCTGCTCACCGCTGGCTACCGCGGGCGCGGGCGCCTCGACGCCCAAGATCGCAGCTATGCAGTGCGACCGTTTGAGTCGGCCTTCTATGGCGGTTGGTCAAGCTCGGCGAGCCCCGGCAGCTATGGAACAGCAACAGGTGCTCCGCTCTTCCGCGACAACGGGTGCAACGAGCTTGGTTCTCAACAACTAACCGCTG
>JANORH010000396.1:0-4390 GCA_031415215.1 Alphaproteobacteria bacterium
CATCTTCGAGATTCTCGAAACCCAGGAACGGGGGGCTGGCGGTGAAATCCAGCTGACGGACGGGATGTTCAATCTGATGAAGACGCAGGATTTCCACGCGTTGGAATACGAGGGCACCACCTACGACTGCGGCGACAAGATTGGCCTGTTGCGCGCCAATGTGGCCTTTGCGCTGGCCCGGCCGGAACTGGCTGACGCCGCCCGCAAGGCGATCCAGGAGCTTCTTTGATGTCATGGCCCGGCTTGTCCGGGCCACCCATGATCGCCGGAGATTCGGATGAACCGCTGCGGTGCCGCAGCGCTCAGTTTGCGCGACGCGGAGATCATGGGTCGCCCGGACAAGCCGGGCGATGACGATCCGGGATTGGGATGATGAGCAGACTACTCCTGTTCGGCTACGGCTTTTCCGGTCGGGCTTTCGCACGGCGGATGGCCGCCGAGGGCTGGGCTGTGTCAGCCACCTGCCGCGACGCCGCCGGTCGAGCTCGGATCGAGGACGATGGATTCCAAGCGATCGACGTCACCGACCGGTCGGCCCTGATCGCCGCGCTGCGGACGATGCGGGCGCTGCTGGTCACCGCCCCGCCTGCACCGGACGGATGTCCCGGGCTGAACGCCTTGGTCAGCCTCCTCGCCGAGGCAGGAGCTTTCCCCGACTGGGTGGGGTACCTCTCAACGACTGGCGTGTACGGCGACCGTCAGGGTCGCTGGGTCACAGAGCACAGCCCCTTGGCTCCGCGGTCCGTAGAGGCCGCGCGCCGGGTTGATGCCGAGGCGGACTGGCTGGAGTTGGGTCGGCGTCGCGACTTTCCCATGACGGTCTTTCGGCTGCCGGGGATCTATGGGCCGGGTCGGTCGACATTTGACCGGCTTCGCGACGGACGGGCAAGGCGGATCGCGGCGCCCGGGCAGGTGTTTTCCCGCATCCACGTGGACGATCTTGCCACCGGGCTGGCGGCCTCGATTTCACGGCCAAGGGCGGGCGGTATCTACAATCTCTGTGACGATGAGCCGGCCCCGAACAGTGAGGTGGTGGCCTATGCGGCGGGAATGCTGGGCATGGCCCCGCCGCCGGAAGTCGGCCTGGAAGACGCCGGGCTCTCCCCCGTCGCGATGCGCTTCTACGGCGAGAGCAAGCGGGTCTCCAACGCCCTGGCCAAGGCGGAACTGGGCTGGCGACCGGCCTATCCGACCTATCGCGAGGGGTTGGCAGCCATCCTGGCGACGGAAGTCAGATGACGTCGGCCACAGCGGCGATCAGCCGAGCGATATCCTGCGGTCGTGACAGGCGGTGGTCGCCGTCCCTGATCAGGGTGAAGACGACGTCGTCACCTTTCAGGGCCTGGGCCAGTTCCAGCGCATGGCGCCACGGCACGTCGGGGTCCTGTCCGCCCTGCAGGATGTGGACCGGAACCTCGATGGGGATCGGGGTGCCGCCCAGGATCGACCAGCGCGCACCGTCCTCCAGCAGATGGCGGGTGATGGGATAGGGCTGGCCGTAGTCGGAGGGGCGCATCCAGACGCCCTCGGCGACCAGCGCGGCATGGCCGTCCGGCGGGATTTCCGGCGTCATCAGTTTCCCGGTGAAGTCAGCTGCCGGCGCAATCAGGACCATGGCCCTCACCCGCTCAGGCCGGACCATGGCCGCCAGACAGGCGATCCAGCCGCCCATGGAGGAGCCGACCAGCACCAGGTCGCCCTCGGTCAGGTTGTCGATCACCGCCAGGGCGTCGGCGCGCCAGCGGGTGATGGTGCCGTCGCGAAACTGACCCGACGACGCGCCGTGGCCGAAGTAGTCGAAGCGCACGTAGGCCCGAGCGTTCGCGACGGCCCAGTCAGACAGCGCCTCAGCCTTCGTCCCGGTCATGTCGGACATGAAGCCGCCCAGCCAGACCACCGTCGGGCCTGCGCCCTCGACACGTCGCCACGCCAGCCGCGCGCCGTCCGGTTGATCCAGAAATCCGCTGATGTCATCCATGCAGGAGCCTTAGCACCTGGACGCAACTCAGTTTAGAGAGGGTGCTGTGTCCTTGCCCCCTGATTTCACCCTCCTGCAGGTGGTCCCCGAGCTTGAAACCGGCGGCGCCGAGCAGACCACCCTCGATGTGGCCCAGGCCGTGGTTCGCGTTGGCGGAACCGCGCTGGTGGCGACACGGGGCGGGCGCATGACGGCGCGACTGGAAGCCGACGGCGGGCGTCTGGCGCTGATGCCGGTCCAGTCCAAGAACCCCATCACCATGCTGGGCAACGCCGCGCGCCTGATTGCCCTGATCCGGGAGGAAAACGTCTCGATTGTGCATGTCCGTAGCCGGGCGCCAGCGTTCTCGGCGCTGTGGGCAGCACATGTGACCCGGACACCGTTCGTGGCGACCTATCACGGGATCTACAAGGCACAGTCCGGGCTGAAGCGCTGGTACAATGCGGTGATGACCCGCGGCGATCTGGTGATCGCCAACTCGGACTACACGCGCGACCATGTGGTGGCGGAACATCATGTCGCGGCCGAAAAGCTGGTGACCATTCCCAGAGGGGTGGATCTGGAGCGATTTGATCCGTCCCGGGTCACGCCGGAGCGAATCAGCGCCCTGCGTGACGCCTGGCATGTTCCGCAGGACGACCGCACGATCATCCTGCTGGCCGGTCGCCTGACGCGGATCAAGGGGCATCTGACCATTGTCGAGGCCGCGCGGCGGCTGGCGGCGCAGGGACGGCACGACTTCCTGATCCTGTTCGCTGGCGACGATCAGGGACGGACCGGCTATGCGGCAGAGGTCGAGGCGGCGATCAAGACGGCGGGCCTTGGCGACAGCGTGAAGATCGTTGGCCACTGCGATGATATGCCGGCGGCCTACCTGCTGGCCGATCTGGCCATCCTGCCGACCATTGTGCCCGAGTCGTTTGGCCGTGCCGCTGTGGAGCCACAGGTGATGGGCCGCCCGGTGATCGCGTCGAACCACGGCGGGGTCACAGAGACCATTCTCGACGGCAAGACCGGTTGGCTGGCGCCTGTGGAGGACCCCGAGGCCTGGGCAGCAGCATTGGTGCGCGCCATCGATTTTGGGCCTGGAGCGCGACGCGAGATGGGAGAACGGGGTCGCGATCGCGCCCGCCAACTCTATTCCGCCGAGGCCATGTGCGCCGCCACCCTGGCGGCCTACGAACGTGTTCTGGAGGCCAGAGCCTGATGGCCCGGCAGGTCGAACGAATTCTGGTGATCAAGCTGTCGGCGCTGGGCGACTTCGTGCTGGCGCTGGCGGCGATGCGCAAGATCCGCCAGGCGCATCCCAAGGCGCACATCACCCTGCTGACCACGCCGCCGTTCGAGGCGCTGGCGAAGATCTGCCCCTATTTCAACGCTGTGGACACCGGCGGGCGGTCTCAGAGTTTCGCAGACTGGATGTCGCTTCGGAAGCGGATCAAGGCCGTCGGTTATAGCCGGATCTACGACCTGCAAACCTCCGCACGATCCAACCGGATCTTCCAGATGTTGCGGCCTGGTCCGCCGATCTGGTCGGGCATCGCCTGGGGCTGCGCGCTGCCGCATCGGAACCCGCTTCGCAACGGAATGCACACGCTTGAGCGCCATGCCGACCAGTTGATGTCTGCGGGTGTCTGGGATGATGCGCCGACGGAGCCCGGCAGCGCGCCGGCACCCGATCTTTCGTGGATCCTCAAGGCCAAGGCCGCCGAACGGCCCGCACCCGGCGGCAACCGGCCCCGGCCCTACGTCATGTTCGTGCCCGGCGGCGCCGCGCACCGACCGGAAAAACGCTGGCCGGTCGAGAGTTATTCCGAGCTGGCCCGCATCCTTTACTCGCGCGGCTTCGACATCGTGGTCATCGGCGGGCCGCAGGAGGCGGAACTGGCCCATGCGATCCAGCGCACAACGCCCCGGGCCCGCGACCTGACTGGACGCACCGACTTCGCCCGGGTGGCGATGCTGGGAGCCAGGGCGGCGCTGGCGATCGGCAATGACACCGGACCGCTGCACCTGGCCGCAGCAGCGGGCGCGCCGGCCATCGTACTGTTTTCCAAGGCGTCGGACCCGGCGTTGTCGGCTCCGCGAGGGCGTGTGGCGATCCTGCGCGCCGACCGTCTTGAGGACCTGCCTGTGGCGCAAGTGGCGCAGGCGGCCAACTCTTTGGTGGCCTCGCCTGCCGCTTTGCCTTGATACAGAGGCCCCCCTTCGTCATATACTGGTCGCCTGACCGGATCGCCCCGCGCGACCCGGCGTTTTTTGCGTTTCAATAGCCCCGGAGACTTGCCTATTCGCCGTCCCAACCAATCGCCGCCCGTCAAAGACGGTCCGCGTATGAACGAAGAGATCCGCGTTCCCCGTGTCCTGCTGATTGACCAGCACGGAGAGAAGCAGGGCGTGATGCCCACATCC
>JANORH010000397.1:0-6618 GCA_031415215.1 Alphaproteobacteria bacterium
AGATCCGCCGTCACTACCGCCGGAAGGTTGACTTCCAGGGTCTGCAGTCCGCCATCGACCTCGCGGGTCACCTTGGCCTTGCCGCCTTCGACGGTGAGTTCCGAGGCGAACGTGGCCTGGGGCCAGTCCAGCAGGGTGGCCAGCATCTGCCCGGTGGCGTTGTTGTCGCCATCAATGGCCTGCTTGCCCATGAGCACCAGCTCGGGGCTCTCTTCTGCAATGATCGCCTTCAGCACCTTGGCGATGGCGAGGGGCTCCAGATCCAGATCGGTCTGGATCAGGATTGCCCGGTCGGCGCCCATGGCCAGCGAGGTCCGCAAGGTTTCCTGTGCCTGGATCGGGCCGATGGAAACGGCGACGATTTCGGTCGCCACACCCTTTTCCTTGAGCCGCACGGCCTCTTCGACAGCGATCTCGCAGAAGGGGTTCATCGACATCTTGACGTTTGCGAGGTCGACACCCGTCTGATCGGCCTTGACGCGGGCCTTGACGTTATAATCGATCACCCGCTTGACCGGGACCAACACCTTCATGGGTTGCTAGCGCCTCAATAATGGTTTTCGGAAAGAATTTAGCCGGAGGGGCAATAGCGGTTCCGTCGAGCTTTGCAAGCACAGGCGATGGCATTTGCATACCGTCATGCCTCTAGCCAGACCTGCCTTTCGTTACGTAAAAGCAGTCCATGAACCCGAACATCGAGCGTCTGAAGCTGATTTTCATCGCCACATTTGTGGTGCTGGTCCTGGGGACACTCGTCTGGCAGGTCGGGTGGATCCTGCCGCGGAAGAACTGCGAGAGCGCACGCAAGTGGTGGGATAGCGACCAGCGGGTCTGTGCGCAGCCGGTCCTGATCTCCGACATCACCGGCCGCACCATCGGGGACAAGTCTGCTGAAGCCTTGGCCAAGGCGGTGATCGGCCGCGCGCCAGCGCCGAAGGCACCCTAGCGCGTCGCGCCGGACGCCCAGAATACCTCTGCGTCGCCCCTGCCATTGGCCCAGCGCGCAGCGACGAACAGAAGATCCGACAGCCGGTTCAGATACCTCAGCGCCGGCCCGCTGACCGGCTCACCGGCCTCAACCAGACGCACGGCCTCACGCTCGGCTCGCCTGCAGACGGTACGCGCCAGATGCAGCGCCGCTGCTGCTGGTGTACCGCCCGGAAGCACAAAGGATTTCAGGTCCGGCAAGGCATCGTTCAGCGTATCGATCTCTTTTTCCAGCCGGGCCACCTGGCTGTCCAGAATTCGCAACATCGCGCCCTCAGCCTCGTCGGCGCGCGCTGGTGTCGACAGGTCGGCACCCAGGTCAAAGAGCTCGTTCTGAATCCGCGCGAGCATAGCATCGAGTGCAGGATCGGTGGCTGTATGCAACCGTGCGAGACCGAGACAGGCATTGGTCTCGTCCACCGCGCCATAGGTCTCGACGCGCAGGTCGGACTTGCTGACCGTGGCCCCCGTCGCCAGTCGCGTGTTTCCGGCGTCACCGGTGCGCGTATAGATGCGGTTTAGCGTGACCATTCAGCCCCGGCTCCGATACCAGGCCGCCGCGACCAGAATAGCGACGGCCACCGCCTGGGTGAGCACCCGCAATCGCATAAGCTTGTTGGAATAGGAGCGCCCGAAGTCGCCACCCCGGAACAGCGCGTACAGTCCGAACGCCAGCACGAGCCCCACAGCGGCCAAAGCCGCATAAATCAGATAGTCAAAGACATCCATGCGCTCACTTTAGGCCAACAGCCAGTGCCGGCGCCACTGCAAACCTTGGCGAAACCGTCGCCTGCAACCCACGGTTTGGCTCTCAAATCCAGCGAACCCGGATATTTCACTTTTCTCTGCATTTTCGGTCATTTTCGGCACTCCAGGCCCACATTGAGACGTTTTGTCGCAGATTTCGGACCAATATCGTCGCGGAATGACCAGCAGCGCCATCGACGTCACTCTCCGGATAGCGTACCTGATGCGTCAATCAAGAAATCTGAGCGCGCCCGAGTTCGCCGAGCATACTTCAGCGGCGCGTCGTCATCTGTCCCACTTTCATTGTCCGGATGCTCTTTCGTTCCGGCGAAAACAAGAGACGTATGAAGCACATTACCCCCAGCTCACTTGCCGCTGAAACGCCGCCCCGCGCGCCCACCCGCCGTGCCCTCGCCAAGCAAGCCACTCGACAAAAAGTCCTCACCGCCGCGCGCCATCTCTTCAGCGAGCAAGGCTACGAGGGTGCCACCATCCGTGACATTGCGGCTGCGGCCGGTATGTCCACGGGAGCGGTGTTCGCCAACTTCACCGACAAGTCCGACCTGTTCCGCGAGATCATGAGCGACGACATGGCGGCTCTTGCCGCAGCCATGGAAGACGCCGCCCGGCGCGGTCATGGTGTCGAAGACGGCCTCCTGAAAATCTTCTCGGCCGGCTACAGCTTTTACCAGAGCCGCATGCAGCTTGCCCGCGCTGCGTTCAGCGTGTCGTGGGATGCGGACGGCGGCCCGACGCTCAGGGGCATGCCTCACTCAAACGCCATTCAGGACGTGTTTGCCCAGCAACTGGCGGTAGCCGTCGACAAGGGTGAGCTGTCGCAAGAATGCGAGATCAAGCTTCGCAGCCAGATGTTGTTCGACACCTATCTGTCGAACTACCCGCACGCCATCTTCGATGGCTGGAGCCTGGATGCGCTGCAAAGCCGGGCCCGTGACCAGATCAGGATCCTGCTGGTCGGAGCACGTCGCGGGTAGCGATCAACCCTGATTGAAACCCGCAGTCCTGATTGAAACACGCAGTCAGTTCGCGCCTTCCAGCAAGCGCCGCGCGATCACCTGAGCCTGGATTTCGCCGGCGCCTTCGAAGATGTTCAGGATTCGCGCGTCGGCCAGTATGCGGCTGATCGGCTGCTCGATGGCAAACCCGGTCCCGCCGTGGATCTGCACGGCGTTGTCGGCTGCTGCCCAGGCGACCCGCGCGGCGATCAGCTTGGCCATGCCGGCCTCGAGGTCACAGCGTCGCCCCTCATCCTTGGCGCGCGCCGCGAACCACGCCAATCGTCGCGTGCCGAGGATTTCCGCCGCCATCATCGCCAGCTTGTTGGCCACGCGAGGGAAGCTGGCGATCGGCCCGCCGAACTGGCGGCGCTGCAGCGCGTAATCCAACGCCAGATCAAGCGCGTTCTGCGCTACCCCGATGGCGCGCGCTGCCGTCTGGATGCGGGCGCTTTCAAACGTGGCCATCAGCTGGGCGAAGCCCTGCCCTTCCTGCCCGCCCAGCAGGTTGGAATGGGCGACCTCGAAACCGTCAAAGGCGATCTCGTATTCCTTCATGCCGCGATAGCCGATCACCCCGATCTCGCCGCCAGTCATGCCTTGCGCCGGGAAAGGATCATCAGGTGTCCCGCGCGGCTTCTCGGCCAGGAACATCGAAAGACCCCGATGATCCTTGCTGTCCGGATTCGTACGCACCAGCAGCGTCATAAGATCAGCGCGGGCGGCATGCGTGATCCAGGTCTTGGCCCCGTAGATCCGCCAGGTGTCGCCGTCGCGTACGGCGCGGGTCCGCAGCGACCCCAGGTCCGACCCTGCCTCCGGTTCCGTAAAGACCGCCGTGGGAATGATCTGCCCTGATGTGATACCGGGCAGCATCCGTTGCTTCTGGCCGTCCGTGCCGTGCGCCAGAATGAGCTCGGCGGCGATCTCTGATCGTGTCCCCAGCGACCCGGTTCCGATCCACCCGCGCGACAGGGCCTCTGACACCACACACATCGCCACCTTGCCCATGCCGGCGCCGCCCCACGCCTCGGGCGCGGTCAGACCAAAGACGCCCAGGTCGCCCAACTCCTCCAGCAGCGAGAGCGGGATCAACTCATCGCGCATGTGCCAGCCGTGGGCATGGGGCGTGATCTTCTCGTCGGTAAAGGCATGAAACTGGTCGCGGACCGCTTCCAGAGTTTCGTCGAGCCCACTGGCCTCCAGCGACGCCCGACCACGTGCCGCCTCCAGCAGTTCCACGATCCGCGTCTTGACCGCCTGCGACGCCCCGCCCCGCAGGCGGCCGATCACGTGCCCCAGCCGGTCGGCGGGCGCAAAGGCATCGGCAGGTCGGAATATCTCACCCTGGTTCATCGGCAACCCGCCGGCCAGCTGGCTCAGATACTCATGCGCCAGCAGTTGCGCTGGCAAAGCCTCCGCTTCCCCGAAGTCGTCCCCCAGCGCGCGTGCCCAGATCGCCGTCTGGCGCAGGGTCTCGGCATAGGCTGCCGCCCAGGCCAGGCCGTGGGCCGCGTGCTGTTCTGCATCCAGCGCGACACGATCCATCCGACCGTCGCGCTGCACGCGACCCAGCACGGTGGCCTGAAGCGACGCGACCAGCGCGCCAGCCTCAAACGCGGCGGCGTCCAGCAGGTCCAGAAGGTTTGGCAGGATCAGGCTCATGGATCGACTATAGGCACCTTGCGTTGCGTAAGGTCATCGCGCAATTGATGTCCAACATCAGATTTCAGGAAGCGCGCATCATGCTGACCGTTCATCACCTAAACGATTCCCGCTCTCAGCGTATCCTCTGGCTGCTGGAAGAACTGGGCGCGCCCTACGAGATCAAACACTATGCGCGTGACGCCACCACCCGCCTGGCGCCGCCTGAGCTGAAGGCGGTTCATCCGCTGGGCAAGTCGCCGGTGGTGACCGAGGACGGCCACACGATCATCGAGTCCGGCGCCATCATCGACTACATCGTGCGCAAGCACGGCGGCGGCAAGCTGGCTCCCGCCTCGGGCACCGCCGACTACGAGGTCTATAACCAGTGGCTGCACTATGCCGAAGGCTCGGCGATGCTGCCGTTGATGCTCAACATGTACACCGGTCGGCTGGGCGAAGCCGCCGCGCCGCTGAAGCCGCGAATCGAGAGCGAGACCGCCAACCACCTGGGCTACGTCGAGGCGTCACTGGCCGGTCGTGACTGGCTGCTGGGCTCGACGCTCACCGCCGCCGACGTCCAGATGAGCTTCGTGGGCGAGATCGTGAAGTCGACCGGTCGCGGTGCCGACTATCCGAACATCGTCGGCTGGGTCGACCGCTTCCAGTCACGCCCGGCCTACAAGACCGCACTCGCCAAGGGCGGCCCCTACAACATGGGGCCGAAGTAGCCAGAGGTGCCCCACTGCTGCAACCGCTCTCGTCGCCCGCGAAGCGGAGAAGGAGAGGGGTGGGAGAGGGCCGGCTCGTGAAAATGTGTTCCGCCGATGGGAGGGCGAGGATGCCTCCTTCAACGGAGGAAAGGGAACCCTCGGGACCGCCAAATCCCCGTCGAACATCCTACCGATAGTTATCCGGAAAATCATCGTCGAGCATCCCGTCCAGAAAATCGAACACGGTGGCCTTCAGCATGCTGTGCGGGATCGCTGAAAAGTGGTCACAGCCAGGCAGGGTGACGCCCTTGCCGCGCGGAAACACCCGCGCCAGCTCGTCGGGGTCGCCGGCCAGGTCGTCGTGGCGGCCCGCCACCACCAGCACCGGCATGGTCAGGGTCCCAAGCACAACACGCTCCAGCGGCGCGCTGTCGGCGGCGGAACAGGCGGCCAGCGCCATCCGGTCCTCACCCTGCTCGTCGGCAAACTGTCGAAAGCTTTTCAGCATCTCGGTCTTGATGGTGGCCGGATCTTCGGCAGACATCGCGTCCGCCATGGCTTCGACCGAACCCGCAGGTCGGGGGTCAAACAGCTTGCCGCCGATCCCGCCCAGCAACAGGTTCGAGACCCGGTCCGGCGCATCCAGCGCCACCTGCATGGCCGTCCGCGTCCCCATGGAATAGCCGAACACGTCGCACCGCTGGACGCCCAGATTGTCCATGAGCGCCAGCGCGTCAGCCGCCATGTTCTCGCGCCCATAGTCCGCAGGATCATGCGACTTGACGCTCTCGCCGTGGCCCCGTTGATCCAGCGCAATGGTGCGGATGCCGCGTCGCTCAAAGGCCGAATACCATCCGGTCCGCTTCCAGCCCTCGTTGCGGTTGGAAGCAAACCCGTGAAGCAACAGCACGGTGCGCTGCGCCGGTCCGGCCGGGGGAATATCATCAAAGGCGATCGACACGCCGTTCAGGGTCACGTTTGCCATGGCGTGAACTTGGATCAGGGCGTCTCGCCCGTCCATTCCCAATGCCACGGTTCGAACGGGTAATTCACAAAGCCGAAGCGCCCGGCATTGGCCAGCAGCCAGCGATAGGTGGCCGTCCGGGTCATGAACTGCCGGTTGGGGTCTGCGGTGGAGTCGGCGGAAAATCCCGGCGCATTGCCGACATAGAGGTCGGCGGCTAATCCCGTCCGGTGCGCCGAACACCGGGCGCGGACAATGCCGTCGCAATTGCCCTCGGTCAGACAGCGGGCCGCATCGGCACTGGGGCTGCGATAGCCGGAGAAGATCGTCAGGTTGTCGGGGTTCGCCGCGATCTCCGGAACCTCGGCTCGCGCTGCTGTGGCCATCCGGCGCCAGGCCGCCAGCGCGGCTGGCCGCATCCATACGGTTTTGCCGCCCAGGCCCTCGTCGCGCCGGGCCTCGGTGATCAGGTCTGGCGTCTCCGGACAGTCTCCTTGTGAGACGACACGCACGAATTCACGCCGCGTCTGCACCACCGACTTCATCG